>NZ_JBQLZR010000216.1:0-13817 GCF_052168375.1 Glycocaulis sp. | reverse complement strand
GTCATCCGTTCCCGTGTGAAAAAAAAGGCCCCGGAAAAATCCGGGGCCGGTCAGGTGGGGTGTGTATGTGTGTGCCCAAGGCGGCGTCAGTGATACCCGCCAACCCCGCCATCGAGCATCAGGTTGAGGCTGGTGGCGGTACGGCGCGCCGTGCGGCGCTCCGTCATCGCGGTATAGCGTTCCTCATAGCGGACATAGACTAGGCGCACGCCCGGCCCGTAAAGGCGCAGGAGCGAGCGCTCATTACAGTCACGTGCCGCCTCGGCAGGGGCGCAGAACACCTCGCCGCCGCGGCCATAACGCAGCGCATCGCCGCGCTGGCACTGGATGATCTCGCCATTCTCGAAATGGTCCTCGCCCCCTTCCAGCCGCTCGCCGAGCGTGGCCTGCAGGGTCGTTCCTGCCATGCAGCGGAAAATCTCGCCCTCGAAGCCTTCGCGCACGCGTTCGTCCCGTTCAGGGCGTGAAGCCGGGTGCGGCGTGCCCCGGTCGTCGATGCAGACGGCGCGCACGACGCGCCAGCCCTCGACGATGCGGGTGCGGGTCTCTTCTTCCATCTCGTACTCGTCCGCGAGCGCAAGGCCCGCAATCGCGGTCGCTGCCGGAGCCACGCCGCGCGAGATGAAGCCGCCACCGCCGCCATAGACGATGGTGGTGTTATTGGCCGACGCACCGGCAACCGCCATCGCGCTGGCGCTCGCGGCGGCAGACGCGTTCACGTTCACATTGATCTGGTTGTTCAGATAGACGCCGCCGACATGGATGCGCGGTCCCCCGATATGGATGGACGGCCCGCCAATGCGGATGGAAGGCGTGCGCACCTGCGGGCCATGCCCGTGCTGGCAGCAATGATGGCTGGGCGGCGGCGGGGATACCGGCGTCGGGGCATGGTGCTGCGCGGCGGCAGCCGCTGCACTGGCAAAGGTCGCCGCGATCACCGCGCCGAGCACTTTTGCGTATCGAGTTGAAACGCCCATGGGTCACTCCCGTCTGTTTGGACACCGCTTCGCAAGAACGATGCCGGATGACAGGACAGGGAGGATGACAGAGTTGGCAAGCCGCTTGCAGTCCCCTGCCCCGACCGGAGCGCGGATGTCCAGAAGCAGGACTTCAGACCGCCCGCTTCCGCCACGAGATGAAGGACGGGCTGGCGATGCGCCACGAAAACACGAAAACGCTTTTCGCGTACTGGGATGCGCGCCGGCTCGGCCGGTCAGCGCCCACGCGCGGAGACATTGCGCCGCGTGATCTGGCAGGGCTCTTAAGCCACCTTTTCATCCTGCGCCGCATGGACCGGGACCATCACATCTTCCGCCTTGCAGGCACCTCGCTGTGCCAGATGCACCAGCGCGAATTCAAGGACCAGAACTTCCTTGGCCTCTGGCGCGGCCATGACCGCCAGCACATGACGGCTTTGGTCGAGGGCGCGCTCAGCGTTCCGGCTCCGGCCTGCGCACTGGCCGATGCCGTCTCGATTGACGGACGGTCCGTAGAGGTGGAAGTGGCCCTTCTCCCCTTGCGCGGACCTGAAGGGTGGGTCGACCGGTGCCTGGGGCTTTACCAGCCCTTGCAGGGCCGCAGCCTTGATGGCCGCCCGGCAGTGCGCCATGTGCTGAAAGAGCTGCGCCCGGCGGTCGAGCCGGAAAACTCCGTCCAGATCTTCCGGGGGCTTCGCGAGACACGCGTGCCTGCCCGCGCAGCAAACGACTTCTAGCTAATCCAAATTTTAACCGGCCCTGGCGTAGGCTTGTCTCCTGAAACACGAGGCAGGCATGGACCATGTCACCGATCTGAGCGTGCGCCTGGACAAGCGCAAGATACGCATCGCGGCGGCTGGCGCGCAGGAGCAGCGCCGCCATCGCCGTGTGCCCTTGCGCCTGCCCGGCCGTTTCCTCGATCCCGTGCGAGGCGAATTTGCCTGCATGCTGGTGGATATCTCGCCCGGCGGCGCGCGCCTCGCGGCAGAATCCCCGCCTGCTCTGGGAGAGCGCGTTGTGATGCTGCTCGACGGGCTGGGCCGGGTGGAAGGCGATGTGGTGCGCGCCGGAGCCAGAGGCTTTGCCGTGCGCTTCAATGCGACACAGCGAAAGCGTGACCGGCTGGGCGATGCCATCACCTGGCGTTTCAACATGGAACGCCTAGGCCTTGAAGAAGACCGCGCTGCCCCCAGAAAGCCCGGAACAGGCAAGGTAAAGGTGCGTCTGAAAGACGGCGTGCTGATCCAGGCTGATCTCGTCGATGTGTCGATTTCCGGCGCGGCTTTCGCCTGTCTGGAGCGCCCGCGCATCGGCGAGCCTGTCTCTGTGGGAGACCTGAAAGGACGGGTGACTCGCTGGCTGGACAACGGCTTCGCGGTAGCGTTCGATCCTCCCCGGAGTTGAGGCGCCACCAGCGCCTTGCTGCCATTCGCGAGGGGCGGGAGGCAGAAAAAGTCACGAATGTGGCCCATGATCCTGCCAACCGGCCTGAATCTTGCCGTAAGCCCTGCATAGTCTCCTTTTTAGAGAGGCTTGGATGGAGTGTGACCCCAATGCCGCGGGATGATGGAATTGCGATGTCCTGGTTTGTGAAAGTCGATGGCCGCGTCTACGGACCCTACACGGGCGCACAGATGCGCGCCTTTGTAACGGAAGGGCGTATTGCCGGTCACTCGATCGTGTCGCAAAGCCGCGAGGATGGCTGGGAAAACGCCTCCGACGTGGCCCAGTTCAAGGCCTGGCTGGACGAGGCACGCCGCACGCCGGGCACCAAACGCGCGGCGCCGACCGATGCGCGCACGGCCAATTTCGTGGTCATCGCGACGCTATCCGATGACAGCCGCGCCGGATTCGAGGCGGCGCTGAAGGATTTCGGCGATGCGGAGAACATTTCCACCGGCGTCTGGCTCCTGCGCGCTCCGGCGACGGCGGCCACGCTGCGCAATGAACTCAGCCATTTGCTGGCCCGCGAGGACAAGCTGATCGTGGTCGACGCCTCGCGCGACCGCACCGCCTGGTTCAATTTCGGCCGCGAGACCGACCAGCGCATCCGCGAGCTCTGGGGCCGCCCGCAATAGCAATTGTCAGCTCCGCAGCCCATCCGGGCTGCGATGTTTCGCGAGAAGTCGCGGGCGGCCTTTGGCCTTTCGAGCCGCAATGCGGCCCGCCAGCGCGTTCGCGCGCTTCAGAGCGTTGGCCTGGCTTCTCCTTCTCAGATTTCCCGCAAGCCATTGGCGAAGCGCTGGGCATTGGCGACATAATGGTCGGCGCTCGCCTTGAAGATATCCGCCATGCCGGGTTCGAGCGTTTTCACCACCTTGCCCGGCGAGCCAAGCACCATCGAGTTGTCGGGTATCTCCTTGCCCTCGGTGACGAGTGAGTGGGCGCCGATCAGGCAGTTCTTTCCGATCTTCGCGCCATTGAGCACCGTCGCGCCAATGCCGATCAGCGAATAATCGCCGATCTCGCAGCCGTGCAGCATGGCCTGATGGCCGACGGTAATGCCCTTGCCAAGACGGGTCGGCTTGCCCGGATCGGCATGGATGACCGTGCCGTCCTGGATATTCGTGTCATCGCCAATGATGATGTCCTCGACATCGCCGCGCAGCACAGCGCCGAACCAGACCGACACATTGCGGCCAAGGCGCACCCGGCCGAGCACGCTGGCTCCGGGCGCGATCCAGACCCCTTCAGAGATATGGGGACGCACCCCGTCCAGCTCGTATACGCCCATTTTTCGTTCCTTCCTGCTCGCTTCGTCGGCACATGTGGCGAAACCGCATCGTGAGAGATGTGAAGTTTCCGCGACGGGCTGACTCATACTTCGTCAACTGTCTTAACATGAGACTGTAGATGCGATTCGAGAGGGGAACAGTCGCGATACGCGGCATCTTCGCATCGGTCGTGAGGGACAACCGCTTTTGCATGGAGGCTTCGGCAAAATGCCGTATGCACCCCCAAGGCCCGACCCGGAAGGACCGGAACTGCCGGCCGCATCTGCCCTGTCTCGCTTCTATCGCTTCTGTCCGCCCCTTGTGCACCCGCGCGAGGGGTTTTTTCTTGTCCGGAGATCGCCATCATGAGCAAGCGCACCGCAAAACGCCGTCAGGGCGGGTTCAATGCCGAGCACTATGAGGAAGAGAAGGTCCGCGCCCTCTTCCCCGGCACCAACTGGTCTCCGGATGACCGGGAACCCATGCGTGACCAGCGCTATATCAAGTCTGTAAAGCCGCGCTCCGAGGGCCAGGCCCGCCTGATGGACGCGATAGACGCGCACAACCTGATCATGGCGATGGGTCCGGCCGGTACGGGCAAAACCTATCTTGCTGTCTCCAAGGCCGTCGATGCGCTGGAAAGCGGTCAGGTCGGGCGCATCGTTCTGTCCCGCCCTGCTGTCGAGGCTGGCGAACATATCGGCTTCCTGCCGGGTGCCCTGGAAGAAAAGCTCGCGCCTTACCTGCGCCCGCTTTACGACGCACTGGCCGACCGGCTTAGCCCGAAACGTCTCAAGGCGCTGATGGCCGAAGGCCTGATCGAGATCGCGCCCATTGCCTACATGCGCGGACGCACGCTCAACAACGCCTATATCGTGGTCGACGAGGCGCAGAACTGCACCTATGGCCAGCTGAAAATGCTGCTGACGCGTCTGGGCTGGAACTCCACCATGGTGGTCACCGGCGACCCGGCCCAGACCGACCTTTTGCCCGAACTTTCCGGCCTTGCCGATATCTGCGCCCGGCTGGAGGAGGTGAAGGACGTCGCAGTCGTGCGCCTCGAAGCCAAGGACATCGTGCGCCACCCGCTCGTCGCCTCGATGCTCGACGTGCTGTAGGCAGCAAACGCAGAGCATGAAAGGCACGAAGGCCCCGGACAGAGGATGCCGGGGCCTTCACTGCCTCAAACTGGCGCGTGAGCTTGCTAGAAGCGGTAGTTCACACCGGCGCGGATCACATCGAAGCGGGTATCGATGGTGGCGCGGCCGATCGTGCCGTCCGAGTAGCTGGTGTCGAAATTGCCGTCACCCAGATCGACGCGCGCATATTCGGCCCGCACGGTCCAGGCATCCGTCAGACCCCATTCCGCGCCGGCACCATAGGTCCAGCCCGTCAGATTGCTGCTGGCGCTGTCGGTGACTTCACCAGCGCCGACCCGGTAATTGCGGTCGAAATCGACCCGGCCATAGGCCACACCGCCCGTCGCGTAGAGCAGGATGCGGTCAAGCGCGATACCGGCGCGGGCCCGCGCCGTGGTGAAATAGTCGACCTCAAAGTTCAGATCGGTAAAGCCGTCAGGATTGTTCACCGCACCGCCCGGCGCATTCGGGATGGAGATGGACGAGCTGATCTCGGAGAGCTGCACATCCACCTCACCGCCCAGCACGATCATGCCCGACTGCCAGTTATAACCGGCCTGGATACCGCCCACTGTGCCGTCACCTTCAAAGGTGCGCAGGGTGGGGAAGGTGCCGCCAGCGAGCACGCCGGGGAAGAAGGTCGTGGAGCCATCGACCTCCAGCGCCGCATCGAGATCAAACTCCGCGTCATGGCCCTGACCGGCATTGATGCCGAGATACGGGCCCGACCAGTCATAGTCGTATTGCTGGGCGCTGACAGACGGGGCGAGAAGGGGAAGCGCGGCGACAGCCGCGAGGAAACCAAGTTTTTGCATCAGTATGCCCTTTTTGAGTTCTGCTACCGCGTTCGGGGAGCGCGGTGTCACTGATGCCCAATCCGATGCTTCCAACGCATGCACGGCCCGCAACGATGCATGCCCGCCTGCGGGCGCTGGCGGACCTGTCACTGTTTTGCAACAGAGGTAAAAGCCGGCCGCGGCTCAGGAGGGCGGCAGGGCCAGCGTTTCACGCAGCTGAAGGACGGCCTCGTCCACCGGGCGGCGCTCCAGATCGACCACCGCATTGGCCTCGCGCATGGTTTGCGCATCTATGGCGCCCAGAAGCGGCGCCAGCGCCCGAATTATCGCTGGCCTTTGCAAGGCGGCAGGCGAGATCAGGACCAGCGCATCATAGGGCGGCAGGATGGCCGACGGGTCGTCCAGTATGACCAGATCGAAGGCAGAGATACGCCCGTCTGTTGTGTAGGCCGTGATGGCACTGACCTCGCCATCGCGCACCGCGCCATACATGAAGGTGGAATCCATGGCGCGGGTACGCGCCGCCTGAAGCGCATAGATATCGCGCAAGGAAATCCATTCGGAACGGGCGAAGAATTCGGAATCCGCACCGATGGACAGGTCCGGCAACCCCGCAAGATCCCCTATGCGGGACAGCGAGTGGCGCTCTGCCTCATCCCGGCTGACAGCAATGCCGTAGGCGTTTTCAAACCCAAGCGCGCCCAGCACCAGCACGTTGTGACGGCTCCACATCCAGCTGGTGATCTCGGCCAGCATGACCGGACGCGGCGGCATGTCCTCGCGCGCCATGATGGTCGCCCACAGCGTGCCCGAATAGTCGACATAGACGTCGATCTCGCCGGTCACGAGGGCGTCGAAGGCAACCGTCGAGCCCAGATTGTCCCGCCGGCGCACTAAAGCGCCCGCATCGGCCAGCACCGACTCCATCAGGCCGGCGAGAATGTATTGCTCGGTAAACGCCTTGGCCCCGATCACCACCGGTTCGCCGCCAAACCCGCTGGCCGCCGCGTCAGACGCCGCGCGGGCATCCCGCGCATCCGTGCGTCCGGCCAGCAAGCCTGCAGGCACCAGCGCCAGAGCGGTAATGACGGCAAGTCCCGCACCAGCGAGCAGTGCCCTGCCCGCATGGCGGCGTGCAGCCGCGCTTTCCATCAGCTTCAAAAGGGCATCAATGATGAGGGCGGAAAGCGCCGCAGCCACGCAGCCGAAGATGACAAGCGTCCAGTTGCGCGTCTGCAGGCCGGAAAAGATGTAATTGCCAAGCGATGCGGCGCCGACAGGCGTGGCGAGCGTCGCCGCCCCGATCACCCAGACAGAGGCGGTGCGTATGCCCGCCATGATGGTCGGCAGCGCCAGCGGCAATTCTACCCGCACAAGGCTCTGCACCTGTGTCATGCCAACGCCGCGCGCCGCCTCGCGCACGACAGGGCTCACGCTGCGAAGGCCGACTATCGTGTTCCTCAGGACCGGCAGGATGGCATAGAGGGTCAGCGCCGCGAAGGCGGGCAGGAAGCCGATCCGTCCGCCCAGCAGAGGCACCATAAGAGCCAGGAGGGCGAGCGCGGGAATGGTCTGGAAAATGCCTGCAATCGCCAGGGATGGGCCCGCAATGATGCGGTTGCGCGCCGCCAGAATGCCAAGCGGCAAGGCGATCAGAAGCCCGCATGCCATCGCGCCCAGCGACAGGCGCAAATGCCCGCCCAGCAATTCGGGCAGCATGGAGAGCGGCTGGGCCAGCGTATCCATCAGCTTTGCCTCGAAAGGGCGGCCACCCGCTCTGCTTCCAGCCGGGGCGTCGCCAGCAGGGTTTCCACGTAAGGGTCGGCAGGCGCATTCAACAGCTCGGCGGGTGTGCCGATCTGTATGATCCGCCCGGCCCGCATCACGGCAATGGCATCAGCGAGCAAAAGCGCTTCTGCCATGTCATGGGTAACGAGGATGGCGGCAAAGCCAAGACGCTCACGAAGCGCCTGCACATCCTCGCGCAGGCTGTCGCGCGTCAGCGGATCGAGCGCCCCGAAGGGTTCGTCCATGAGCAGCAGGGGCGGCTCTGCGGCAAGCGCACGGGCGAGGCCCACGCGCTGGCGCTGGCCACCGGACAGCTCTGCCGGATAGCGGTTACGGAACTGGGCAGGGTCGAGCTGGACAAGTTCCAGAAGCGCTGGCACCCGCGCCCGCGTATCGGCTTCGCTCCACCCCGCGAGGCGGGGCGTGACGGCGATGTTTTCAGCAACGGTGAAGTGGGGAAACAGGCCATCGCCCTGCATCACCCAGCCCATGCGGCGGCGTAGCTGCACCGGATCCAGCCCGGCAATATCCTCGCCCTTGAAGCGCACCGTGCCGGAGCTTGGCTCCAGCAGCCGGTTGATCATCTTCAGCGTGGTGGTCTTGCCGCAACCGGACTCGCCCACCAGCGCCAGAAGTTCGCCTTCGGCCACGCCAAAGCTGACCGCATCGACGGCCCGTATGCCGCCCGGAAAGAGTCTGGTCAGCGCCTGGGCGTCAAGGACCAAGCCGCAATCGCCCTACATCTCGTCGAGATCGATATCGAGAATGGTGATCTCGAAGGAATAGGAGGTCTCGCCCTCATCGACATTCTTCGACACCACGCCCAGGCACTCCGCGCCCAGATAGATCTCGGCGCATTCGTCCGGACGCTGGCGCATCTGCACTTTCAGTTCCGGATTCAGGCGCTTGCGCAGGAAAGCCTCAACCTTGCTGGCTTCGGTGTGATTGAAAACGGTCTGGGCCACGGCTCTTCCTAGCCTCCTTCAAAATTTCAGTGTCTGGATTCGCAAGACTGTGCGGATTTGGCGACACCCTACCCGGCGGCGGCGCGCAATCAATCGGGAAGGCTGTGATCCATGGTGCGGGCAGGTTCGGCGCAGCAGCCACCCACCGGCTTGGCCGGAACACCGGCCACCGTGCAGCGCGCAGGCACATCGGCCAGCACCACCGAACCGGCGGCAATGCGGGCATGGTCGCCCACGCGGATATTGCCCAGCACCTTGGCTCCGGCCCCGATCAGGACTCCCTTGCCGATCTTGGGATGGCGGTCGCTTTCCTCGGCGCCTGTCCCGCCAAGGGTCACCTCGTGCAGGATGGAAACATCATCACCCACGACCGCCGTCTCGCCGATCACGACGGAGCTCGCATGGTCGATCATGATGCCCTTGCCGATGCGCGCAGCCGGGTGGATGTCGACGCCGAAAAGCTCGCTGACACGCCCTTGCAGGTGGAAGGCGAGGCTCTCGCGCCCCTGCCCCCAAAGCCAGTGGGCGATGCGGTAAGCCTGCAGGGCCTGGTATCCCTTAAAGTAGAAGAAGGGCTGGAGCAGCGAGCGGCAGGCCGGATCACGTTCATCCACCGCCAGCATGTCGGCGGCGGCGCTCTGCACGATGCTGGCATCGGCGCCCAGCGCCTCCGTCACCACATCATGAACCAGCATGGCATCAAGCTGGCCATCGGCGAGCTTCAGCGCAATGCGGTGCGCCAGCGCTTCGCCAAGGCCCTCATGGCGCAATATCCCGGCATTCACGAGGCCTGCGAGCATGGGCTCACCAGCGGCAACGGACGCCGCCTCCAGGCGCAGCCGGTTCCACAGCGCGCGAATATCGCTGTCCTGTCTCAAAGGTGTGGCGGCATCAGCGGGAGCCATCGCTCAAATCCTTTCCGGCCGGACCCAGTATCATCCGGCAAACCGCCGGCGGCAGCTCCCCGTGTCTGGCCATGTAGTCGGCCTTCAGCAGCATTGCCAGCGTGAAGGCGTCCCGGATACGTCCGTCCATAGCCTCACGCAGCGCTTCGGCAAAGGGCACGCGGCGGGTTTCGATGTCCTCGGTGCCTTCCGGTTCGGCTTCGCCTTCGGCCAGATCCCAGGCGATGAAGGCAACCGCGCGCTCGTCGGTAATGGAATTGGACATGTCGAGCTGGAGAAACTCAAGCCACTCGGCGGCCTGCAAGCCGGTTTCCTCAGCCAGTTCGCGTTTGGCACTATCCAGCGGTGCCTCGTCCATCGACCCCCCGCCTTCCGGCAATTCCCAGCTCCAGCAATCCAGCGCGAAGCGGTACTGGCCGACCAGCATGACCGTGCCGTCAACAAAGAGCGGCAGGACGCCGATGGCGAGCTGCCTCGGCTCCATCACCCCGTATAGGCCAGGCTTCCCGTCAGGACGGGTGACATCGTATTCGCGCACCCGCATCCACGGATTTTCATAGACCAGCTTTTCACCGTGAATGGTCCAGGGTCCGCGGGCCGTGCCGCCTGAGCGCTTGCGTGCAGCCATGAAGGGCGTTCCTCGTGCCATCTGCCTGACGGGTATCGCTTAGCGCGCCGTACTGGCCACCGGCAAGGGGCGCACACCGGCACTGCCAAGGCGCACAAGCAGCACAAACGCCGCCGGGGCAAAGATCAGCGCCAGCATGGCCGAGCCGGCAACACCGCCTGCAACGGCCGAGGCAAAGGGCAGCCAGAACGGATCGCCCTCGATCAGCAGCGGTGCAAAGCCGCCAATGGTCGTGAGGGTCGTTGCCAGAATGTGGCGGGTCGCATCCATCACGGTCTCGCGGATGGCTTCGGGATCGCCCTGCAGCGCCTCTGGCGAGTTTCGCAAGGCCGACAGCACCACAATAGTGCCGTTGATGGAGAGACCCACCAGCCCCATCGAGCCGACAATCGCGTTGAAGCCGAGCGGCGTTCCGAACAGCCAGACCCCGAAGAGCGCGAGGCCCACCGACAGGAAGCCGGTCACGAACACCACGCCCGCATAGCGGAAGGAGTTGAACGCCAGTACGACCGATCCGACCATCAGGATGAGGAGCGGAATGGCCGTGGACATGAGGTCAGCCGTCGCCTCCCCCTGGCTTTCCGCCTCACCGCCAATGACCAGCCGGTAACCCGGCGGCATCTCGATGCCTGCGGCATCAAGGCGGGCAAAGAAGGTCTCCAGCACAGGCGCGGGCAACACGAAGGGGGAGAGATAGCCATAGACGGGGTTCGCCCGCTCGCCATCGATCCGGATGATGGAGGCGGTCTGTGGCACCAGCGTCAGATCCCCCAGCGCACCGACCGTGCTCATCGCGCCGCGTCCGGTGCCTGCCAGCGGAACGGCAGAAATATTGGCTGCCGCCTCGCGCCGCTCTGACGGGCCGATAACGCGCACCGGCAGCACCTCGACGCCTTCGATCACAGTGCCGCCCAGCACACCGTCAAGATCAGCGCGGACCCGGCCCGCCACGTCGCCGAGGCGCAGACCCGCCAGCGCCGCAGACGCCTCATCGGTTGAAAGCCGCGCAACCGGCTCGCCCAGCAACAGCTGCGCCTGTGTGTAGGTAACGCCCGGCGTCGAGGCGAGGACGCGGCGTATGTCCTGCCCCAGCGCATCCAGCACGGCGAGTTCCGGCCCGATGATCTTCAGCTCGATGGGCGCCGGTGTCGGCGGCCCCTGCTCGAACGGTGTCGCCAGCACCATGGTGTCGGGAAATGCTTCGCGGGCGCGGGCCTGGAAGTCCTGCGTGATGGCGCGCGTGGCATCGGGCGAGCGCGTGCGGACCCAGCCCGCAGCGTAGTTGGGACGGCCGGCCTGGCCCCGGCGCATGTTGTAATAGACGCGGGGGCTGGAGCCGCCGAGCACCCAGCCGACATCTTCCACGCCTTCATACTCACGCAGCATGGCGGTGACGGCTTCGGTGCGGCGGCGCGTTTCTGCCATGGAGACGCCAGAGGGCAGCGTCACCGAAATCTCGAACATGTCCCGCTCGGTCGGCGGGAAGAATTGTGAGGGAAGCGTCGAGACCGCCAGAAAACCGGTCACGGGCAGGATGATCGCCAGCACCATGCCAATGGCAGGCTGGGCAATCACGGCGTCAAGCAGGCGCCGGTATAGCCCCGCCAGCGGGCGTGAGCGCAGGCCATCGCGCCAGAAGGGACGCGCGCCCTCCTCACCCGTATCGTGATCATCAAACCAGGCGGCGAGCGCAATGATGACGGTGAAGGCGAGCGCGAACGAGGCGGTGACGGCGAAGATCACCGAAACACCGATCATGGAGATGAACTCACCGGCAGACCCCGGCATCAGCGCAATCGGCGCAAAGGCAAAGACGGTCGTCGCCGTAGAGGCAAGCAGGGGGGCGAAGAGCGTGCGGACGGCCTTGTCGACCGCTGCCATGCGGTCAAGACCCCGCCGCCGGAGCAGGCGGTAATCGTCAACCACCACGATCGCATTGTCGATCAGCAGGCCGAGCGCGACGACGAGACCCGTCACCGACATCTGGTGCAGCGGCTGGCCGTAGAGATTGGTCAGCACAAGCACCAGCAGGATGGTAAGCGGCAGGGCCGAGCCGACAATCAGCGCGGAGCGCCAGCCCATCATCACGAAGAGCACGGCAAAGACGATGAGCGCGGAATAGCCCAGATTGATCGCCAGCCCGTTCAGGCGGCGCTCGACATAATCGGTCTGGGAAAAGACGATCTCGACATCGAGACCGGGTACGCTCTGCTCGAAGGTCTCGACCGCCCGTGCTGCCTCGCGGCCCCAGGTGTCGACGCGCCGGTCGGGCTGGATGAAGGCGGCCACCAGAATGGACCGCGTATCGTTGAAGTAGGCCTGCGTGGCATCGGGCTCGCGCCGCGCCCGCTCGACAGTGGCTATATCGCCCAGGCGGATGAAGCCCTGCCCTTCGCGACCGCTCAAGGCAACGTCACGCACGCGGTCAAGGGAATCAAACGCGCCATCAACCTCGACGGTGAAATCATAGCCCTCACCGGCAAGCCGGCCGGCAGGCGCGCGCGCATCGGAGCGGGCAAGCAACATGGCCACATCGCTGGCATTGATGCCCAGAGCGGCAGCGGCTTCCGGGTCGAGCACGACACGGATTTCCTCCTCCGGCGCGCCAAACACCTCCGTGCGGTAGGTGGCGCCAAGGCCCCGCAGACGGTCTTCCAGCTCGCGGGCGAGGCGGCCCAGCGCGCCGATACTGGCGTCTGACCCTTCCGGCCAGGACACAGCAACGATGATGCTCGCCGCGCCCATGTATTCGCGAACGACCTCTGGCGAGCCGGCTTCGGCGGGCAATTGGCCGCGTACCGAAGCCACCTGTTCGCGTATCTTGGTCCAGGCCTGCTCGACCTCGGTCTCGCTTAAGTCCTCGCGGATGTTGAAACTGACCGAAGAGATATTGGCGCGTGAGACAGAGTTGGTTTCCTCCACCTCTGCCAGCTCCATGAGCGAGCGTTCCACCGGCTCGGACAGGAGCGCCTCGACGCGCTCCGCATCGGCGCCCGGATAGAAGGTTACAACCCGTCCGAAGCGTTCGGTGAGGTAGGGGTCTTCCTGGCGCCCCATCGTGGCGAGCGCGGCAAAGCCGGCCGCCAGCATCAGGAAGAGTACGAGGCCTGTCAGCCGCGGGAAGCGGAAAAAGAGCGTGCTCATGGGCGGGTCTGCCCGGCAGGCACGACACGCTGGCCCGGCGTCACGCGCTGCACGCCGCCTGCAAGGATCATCGCCCCGTCTTCAACCGCGCCGCGCAGATAGACCTGCCCGCCTTCGGTATGGAGAAGCTCGACGCTGCGCGGTTCGAGCGTGTAGCCCTCCCCGCCATTGGAAAGCTGGTAGACGGTCCACAGGCCACGCCGGCCCTCAGACAGTGCCGTCAGCGGCGCCCAGAAGCCACGCTCGTCAAGGCGGCCGGGAAGGACAAGGCGGGCCACTTCACCGGGAACGACACCCTGCCCGCCTGCAAGCTCGAACACGGCCTCGACCGAACGGCTGGTCGTATCAACCACGCCGGTCAGCGCGCGCAGGCGCGCCTCGACCCGGCGTGTGCCCGATTCCAGCGTATAGACTTCGCCCGGTACAAGCTGGCCGGTCTCCACGACCGGCACTCCGACGCGAAACTCCAGAACACCGTCCTCGACCAGATGGAAAAGCGGGGTTCCGGCAGCCAGCACCGCGCCCTCATCGGCATTGCGGCGCGTGATCACCCCGTCATAGGGGGCAGCGAGACTGGCAAGCTCCAGCTGGACCTCCAGTGCACGGGCAGCCGCCATGGCGGCGCTCGCCTGCGCCTCTGCAGCGCGCGCGGTTGCGCCGGCCTCATCAAGGCGCTGGGCGGAGACATGGCCCTGTTCGACCAGTTGCTGCTGGCGGGAAAGTGTCGTGCGGGCGAGCGCAGCCTGTGCCTCAGCCGCCG
>NZ_JBQLZR010000215.1:0-17138 GCF_052168375.1 Glycocaulis sp. | reverse complement strand
TCTGGGTGTCGTGACGGTGTCCGTGCCGCGCAACAGGGAAGTGGGCAGCATTCCGCGCCGCGACGAGTATCCGGGCGATCTTGATGCCTATCGCAGCGAGTATTTCATTCTGGAGCGCGTTGAGCCTTTCGCTGACGACTACGCTTTCACCACCGCGCTGGGTGAGGCCATGGACGGGTCAGAGCGGCGCGAGCTTCTGGTGTTCATTCACGGGTTCAATTCCGACTTTCGCGGCGCGGCCGAGCGCGCAGCCCAGCTTGCCGTCGATCTGGAAATCGATGGTGTGCCTGCCCTCTATTCGTGGCCTTCAAGGGCGTCGCTGCTCGGCTACTTCGCCGATGGGCGCGAGGTGAACGAGGCCAATATCAGCGATCTGGTGGACTATCTCTACCTGCTGATGAACGGCGCCAATGCGCAGCGTATCCATATCGTTGCCCATTCGATGGGCAACCGCTTCCTTGCGCGAGCGCTGGAACGCCTCGCCGAGACCTACCCCAATCCGCCCGAGCCGCTCTTTGACCAGGTGGTCTGGGCATCGCCGGATGTCGATGCAGACGAGTTCATGGAGCTTCTTCCCCGGCTGGACCATCTGGCATCGGGCATGACGCTTTATGCCTCCAGCCGCGACCGGGCGCTGCTTCTGTCGCGCCGTATCAATGGTGGCAATCCGCGCGCCGGGGATGCGAGCCCGCCCTATCCGGTGGTGGTTGAAGGCCTGAGCACGGTCGATACGACAGCTGCCGGCGGCCAGGGTCTCGGCCATTCCGATTATGCAGGTCCCGCCATGGATGATTTCCGGGCGCTGATCTGGCTGTCGCTAAGCCCCGAAGAGCGCTGCATCCTGCAGACGAGCAACGGCCAGTTCGGCCAGTTCTATTCGGTGGACCCGGAAACGGGCGGCAATTGCGAGCCGGAAGTCTTCAAGTACTCGATAACGGCCCTGCGCCGTGGCGGGGAGAACGCCGATGCGCTGGAAATGCTGCAGAGCGCTGCCGCAGCACCCGGCGCGGCTATCGCGGGGCGGCTGGAAGATGTCCGCCAGCTCATCGTCCGGCTTACGGCAGGAGAGGGATAGGCGGCCGGTTGGCCGACTATTGCCCTTTCCCAATCCTATTCTGCGGGGCCTATTCCGCCGGGCGGTTCTGACCGACAAGGACGAACGGTGCCCACATGGCAGGGTGGGCGAATTGTGGATCATCCATCATCGACAGCATGGACTGGCGCAGGGCCTCGGCCCGGCCAGCTTGCGGGTTGGCGTTCATCGCCGAGAGTGTGCCGGTCGTGATGCGCCGGGCTGCGGCGTCATCCACCACCCAGTGTGACACCAGAAGCGCGCGCGCCCCTGCATAGAAGAAGGCGCTGGCAAGGCCCGACAGGCTCTCTGCGCCAGCCCCTCCGGGCGCCGCAGTGTTGCAGGCCGACAGGATCACCCAGTCCGCATCCAGTGTCAGGTCGCGGGCAATCTCCGAGGCGGTGAGGAGTCCATCATCACCATCGCTTGCCTGCGCAGGCGGCGTCAGCACGAGCGCAGGCTCGGTCAGACCCGGCAGCTCATCCGCGATCAGCCCGTGCGTGGCAAAGGCGATAACCTGACGGTCGGCGAGGTTCGCGCCGGAGCGCAGATTGGCCTCGGTTGCATTGTCGCCGACCAGTAGGTCGCGCTGCGCGGTTGCCCCGAAGGCTTCGGCCAGCGCCACCAGTTCAGGCCGCGTATTGGGAAGGGCGCTCAGGGCGCGCACCGCCTCCACGTCCGCGAGGAAGACACCGCCACTCTCCGCGCTGGCATTGAACACGCCGCGTGTCGCGCCACCGCGATTGCCGCCGCCGCTTGCCGGTGCGCGTTCGCACCCGGCGCCCGCCCGCGAACCGATGCAAGGATCGCCGACGCCCAGGAAGGGGTCGGTGGCGCGGCTGGCACCAAAGCGGTTTAGCGAGCGGAGCGAGGCGGGCGAGGGAAGGACCGTCATGGCATAGCGACGGCCGAGCCAGGCGGTCGAACGCAAGGCATCTGTGTCGGTGTCCGCGCCGCTGGGCGCCTCGGTGACGAGCAGTGCAAGCGGAAGGCTCGAAAGTGCGCCGGAGGGGATGGCATAGACATGCGCCTTGCCATCGAGACGCGCTTCAACCGGCGCCAGTATCTGCTGGTAGAGCCGGTAGGCGGCCTGGCGGTCGAAAACGGGCAGATCAGGGGCGGCGGCGCTCGCCTGAACCGCAACCGCGTTCCAGGGCCCGCGCCCGTGATTGAGGTCGACGCCCTGGCGGAGCAGGTGCACCGCTTCGCGCAATTCTCCGGCGGTGATCTCGACACGCGCCCAGTCAATGCCGTCGCGGTCGATCGCAAAGACAAAGGTCGAGCGGTCGCTGGCGAGGATAAGGACAAGGGCCTCGTCATCGCGCAGGAGGGCTTGCGTGGCCTCAACGGACAAGGGTTGCGGGCTGGTCAGCTCGCCATATTCGGGAAACTCGGCGGAAAGGGCCGCATCGACTTCGCCAAGGCGGGAAGAGGCAGCATCAAGGGCGGTTTGTGCCGCCCGCGTGGCTTCCTCACGCGTTGCAGCGTCGGAGATCGCCAGTGCCTCGTAGAGCCGGCGCTCAGCGGCCGAGCGCTGCTCGGTCAGACGGCGGCGTTCGGCAACCAGGAGGCCCAGCGCATCATCGCTGGAGGCAAAGCGCGCGCCAACCTGCGAGAGTGCTCGCGCGGCAGAAGTCTGGATCGCCCACTGGGCGGCCCAATACCCTTCGGCGCGCAGGCACTCATAGCTCATATCCCCCTCCGGGCAGGCTGTTGAGCCTTGCGCCGCGGCCTGGCCGGCAAGGGCGCTCCCCGCCAGACAGGTGGAGGCCAGAAGAATGCGCGAAAGGGTCTTGAGACGGCGCGAGAGCATCAGATTACTCCTCGTGATGGGCAGCGGCCCAGGCCGCTTCGGTATGAAGCTGGAACATGTCGGCGCGGCGAACGATCAGGGCAGAAGCCCGAGACTGGTCGGACGTGGAACGACCGGCTTCCAGAGCGGAAGCGACAATGGAGCCGGAGGCTGTGCGATAGAGCCCGAGCGCTTCATCCGCCCGGTTCATATGGCGAAGGTAGAGCCAGGCAAGGTTGGCACGCGCGACAAGCAGGGCGGTATGCGTTTCGGGAACCTGCCCGTCGAGGCCATCAAGACCGCCGCGCATCAGGCGCTCAGCGCCTTCATAGTCGCCTGCAAGGCCAAGGGTGGTGCCGGCATTGGCAAAGGCGCGCACGGCCTCGGGGTGGCTTTCGCCAAGCACCTCGCGATAGAGCTGAAGGGCACGCATCTGAAGATTGGCTGCTTCGTCCAGCCGCCCCTGAACGCGCACGCACCCGGCAAGGTTTTCAAGGCTCATCGCCAGTGAAAGCGGCTCGCCTGTCTCCTCGGCGTGGGCCAGCGAGGACCGGTAGAGCGCCTCGGCCTCGTCCAGCCGGCCGAGCATGCGCAGCGTGCCGGCCAGATTGTTCTCGATGGCCGCCACCGAGTGCGCGCGTACGCCCTCGTCCAGTCGCGCAGCCTCTCCCAGCGCCCGCCTTTGCAGGCGTTCCGCCTCTTCGAAGGCTGCCTGATCGAACATGGCAGAGGCAAGATAGCCCATCGCGAGGATAGACTGTGATGTGCCGGTTCCAAAGACGGCCTCAGTGTCGGCCAGAGCCTGGCGCAGGATCGGCTCTGCCTCGGCGGCACGCCCGGCCATCTGCAAGGCGCGGCCATAACGCTGGCGCAGGAGGGCGATATGGCGCGGATCTGAAACGCTCGCCCCTTCGAGCGCCTGCAGGGCGCGGTGCTGGAAGCTGATGGCGTCCTCATACCGGCCAAGATCAAGATAGGCCTGTCCGAGACCGCTGACGGTATCGGCGCTCTGCGCCGCACCGTCCCCGTAGGCAGCCTGTTCGATCTCCAGTGCCCGCTGCAATATCGGCAAGGCATCGGCAGGCTGACCCAGTGCCAGATAGGCGCTGGCAAGATTGCCCATCGCCGCAGCCGTGTTGGGATGGTCGGCGCCAAAGGTATCGCGCATGCGCTCCATGGCCGACTGGTAGCCGGCAAGTGCGGCCTGTTCATCGCCCTGGCGGCGCCGGACGGCGGTCAGATTATTGTCGACAACGGCGAGATAGCGATGCGAAGGCGAAAGCGCCTCGAAAATGGTCCGGGCGCGATCGAGCGCATTTTCCGCCTCCGCGAGCCGGTCAGTCTGTGTGTAGACTTCGCCAAGATTGACCCAGGCCACGCCCGCACCCTCACTCGCGCCTGAACCGGCGGCTTCATGGGCGGCGAGCACGTCGAGGAAGCCCGCCTCGGCGCGCGCAAAATCACCAGACTGGTAGGCCGTGACGGCGGTATTGTTCAGCGCGTCGAGCGCATTGCCGCTGCCACCGCCTGAAGGGGCAGGGCCAGCCTGCTGGCGGGGCGCTGCTTGCGAGCCTGCAGGCGCGCCGGGGTTCTGACGGCCCTGTGCCATTTCAATGGCGCGCTGTATGCCCGGACGGCGGGCATTTTGCGGATCGAGGGCGGCCAGTATCTCGTCGGCAATCTGCAGCACTTCCAGCGCCTCGGCGAACCGGCCCTGACCGAGCATGGCCATGCCCATATTGGCACCTGCCAGCGCCGATTGGGGGTGCTCCAGCCCGAGATGGCGGTGATATATCAGGAAGGCGGCCTCGAATTCGCGCGTCGCGGTGCGGTAATCGCCTTGCCTGAAAGCGGCTTCGGCGGCGGCGTTATGGCGCTGGACGGCGGCAATGTCCTGGGGCGGGATACCTGCCTGCTGCGTGCTGCCCATTTCGTTGGCATGCGCTGGCACCGCCAAGGGCGAAGCCAGTGCAAGTGCGACGAGCGTGCCTGCGAGCAAGGCGGGCTTCATGCCGCTATCCCTCGCTTTCACCCGGCGGGACAAGCCGCCACTGGAAGAGGATCGAGCCTGCCTGCGTATCGAGAGCAGGCCGTGCACGGGCGCTGCGCGTCGTGGAACCGCCAAAAGCGGCCATGGTCATGAGTTGGCCCAGCGGCGAGCGTTCGGCGTCGCTGGCCGTTTCACCGGCTGACCGGGACAGGCTGGTCTGGGTGAGGAAACCGAAATCCATCGGCAGGGCCGCACCCTCTTCACGCTCAATCGCCAGCAGGACGAGACGTTCAAGACCGGCGCTTGCCGGGTAGCCGGTCGTCCAGTCAAACGTGCGCAGGCCTGCCCAGACAATCCGGGGCTGCTCGCCGGGCTCGATACGGGTGCTGGCATTAGTGCCGAGGAAGGGCAGGCGGTGAATGCCGGCCTGGCTGTCGATATAGAGCGGCGTCACATCGATCGGGCGATCGCCCGTATTGGTGAGACGGACATAGACAATGTCGCAATGGCTTAGCTCGAGGGCGTTGAGCTCGCTGGTCCCCAGCTCCTCCAGCGAGACCGCTTCTGCCGGAATCTGCGTCGGGTCCGGCAGGGAGCAGGCCCAGTCATCGGCCGCGCGTGCGTCCGGGCCGAGGCGCGGCGGTGTTGCGCGCCAGACAAAGGTTTCAAAGGTCAGGTTTTCCAGCCCGTTAGACCCTTGAAAGGCGCTGGACGCGTTCAGAATGTTGCGCACGCGGGCGAGCTTTTGCAGCTCGCCTTCGATCTGGCTCATCAGCGCATCAATGGTCGCGGTGTCATCGATGGCGATGCGCGCGGAACGATCGCGCCCGGTCGGCACGATGTCGGCTTCGCTGCGCAGGAACCAGACTGCATTGTCATGGACGCGGATGCGGACATCGGCCGGTTCGCCGGGTTCGCGGAAATCCAGCGGTGCGATCAGCGTCTCGGGATTGGCCTCGCCAAGGCGGGTCAGGGCATCGGTGGCAAGCTGTTCGCGCGCATTCAGATCGGCCTCTGACGGATCAATGGCCACCGACAGCGACAGGCGCACGCCGGGATCGACCATGCGCGCGGTCATGAAGGCGGTGCGTCCCGGCAGGGCGCGGGCTGCTTCATTGCCTTCGAAGGCGGTGAGGACGGCGCGTGTCGCCGTCTGCCCGACCTCAACCGCTTCCACATAATAGGGCCCGGGGAAGGAAGGGTGGGGCCCTTGAGTGTCTGGATCGCGCACGATGATTTCAAATACGGCGCCTTCGCCGACGCCTTCGAGATAGCCAGCCTCGATCTCGGTGGTTTCGCGGGCGAGGAAGCGGGCGTGCCATTGCGGGGAGCGCAAGGCACCGCCCTGGCCGAGAAGCGTGCGGTCAAGATCGCCCTCGAAGAGCGGGGCGGGCGCGCGGCTGCCCCAGTCATTATAGCCGGAGAGGACGCGGTAGGCGAGGTCGCGATAGCTGCCGACACCGCCTGCCAGAAGGCCATTGGCGATATGGAAGGTCATAACGCCGAAATTGTCGCGGGTCTCTGCCGCGCCCACTTTCGGCATCAGTCCCTCAAGGGCGAGCTGGCCGGAGTGGGCAGCGTAAAAGGCTACAAAGCCGCCTTCGCCCAGCGAGAGTGCGCTTTCCGGGCGGACAGACGGCGTGCCTGACCGCGTCGCCTGTGCGCGCTGTTCAGCGGCAATGCGGGCTTCGGCGGGAATGCCCAGAAGGTCTTCGGTGACAGCGCGGGTGCGGAACTCTCCGCCCGGGCCTGCACTGCGGTTGGCACCGCCTGAATGGCAGGTATCAACGACCAGCCAGACAAACACGTTGCGGGCGCGCAAGTCCTCCAGGAAGGTGCCGATCTCGTCATCGATGAGCGCGTTCTGGACGCCTGCCTGACGGTCGCCCTGAGCGCCTTCCCAATGGCCGATATCGAGCGGCAGGAAGATTTCGTCAAACCCGTTGGCTTCGCGCTCTGCGGCGTCCTCGGGCTGGGGCTGGCGCGAGCCGTGGCCGGAGAAGTAGATCAGCACCTCGTCGCCGGGATTTGCGCGTTCCAGCATGGCACTGAAGGCAGCAAGGATTTCGGCCCGCGTCGGATCGCCATGGGCGGCAAAATCGATACCGGTCTGGTCGAGACCATCGGCCAGCACCAGCATGTTCGTGTCCGGCACGTCGTAGGCGCGCAGGGCCCGGATCATGAGGGCGACATCATTGCGCGGGCCGAGCAGTTCCACGCCCGGTCCGATGCGCGCCTCGTCATAACCCGATGCGCCGATCAGGAGTGCGTGGCGCTGCGGTTCGTCGGCATTGGCGAGGGCACCAAGGACGCTAGTAACCGCAATGCCTGCAAGGACAAGATGGCGAAGAGGGTTCATGGCTGACTCTTGAGATATTGCCGGACAGTTCGAGAAGCAGGCTAGCGCGGCCTCAGGCCCGGCGGCGAGTGCCTGATTTCTGACAAAGCCGGACAGCCCGCCGCCTGACCTTACGAAGCATTTTCCTCGAAACGAAAGATGGCAGGCGGGCGAGGCCCGTCCTGCCATCCATGCGGTCAGGTCTCCGGCGGGAGCTACCCGGAAACCCGGACCCTGCTAGTTGGTCACGATGTTATAGCTGACGCCCACATTGCCCAGATTGCGAACCTGGACGCGGAAGGTGCCCGTCCAGCGCGGCGTCCAGAAGCAGGACATCCGGTCGGAATAGTCGATGTGGCGGCAGATCAGATTGCCGTTCTGGTCGTAGACATACATGTCCAGATCGGTGCGGCCCGGACCGCTGGCCCAGATCGCGGCGCGCTCGCCGCCACGGAAGGTGACGTTGTAGCTGGTCGTGCTGCGTGCACCGACCCAGCCGGTGTCACGGCCCGGCCCGCCAACGCGGCCACGGCTTGCATCGGCTTCGACTTCCTCGATCAGGGAGGCGAGCGCCTCGTCGCCGCGGGCCAGCACGCGGGCTTCGTCGAGCATGTCCTCGGCAGAGGCGAACTCGATCTCGGCGTCCTCGGGCTCGCCGCCCTGTTCGTCGACTTCATATTCGCGGTCCTCCACCTCGACACCCTGGCGGATGCGGGCAGCGACGATCAGGGCCAGCGGATCACGGGCATCGACGCCATAGGCGTAGAGGTCCTGGGACATGGCCAGAAGCTCGACACCGGTGCGCTCGTCGCTGCGCTGGTCTTCGGCGAAGTTGGTGCCGGTTTCGTCCGTTTCCTGTGCAATGACAGAACCGGTAAGGGCGATAGCTGCAGTTGCAGCAAGCAAAGATGCGATTTTCATTTCCTTGTTCTCCTGAACAGACGTTTTCCTGCTTCCGCCAACAGGTATACAGCGCTGAAATTCACGTTTGTTCAGCACTGGCCTGTTGCCTGACCCTAGCCGTAGCCGAGTGCAGACCGCAGGAAAAGCGGGATTCCAAGACTGTCCGGTATTGTCAGGAACGGTGGGCTCAGCCCCGCCTTTTCCCTTCCTGACAGGGCTTGTCAGTATCGGTCGTGCAAGCGCCTCCGTTAGGTTTCCGCCTGAAACCCGAGGGGAGTTTTCTCAATGCAGGACAACAGTGTGCGCCTGATTATTGCCGCAGCTGCAGTAGCTGGTCTGCTGGCAATAGCGCAACTGACGGACAGGACCGGTCCTGCAGCGCGAGACCATGAGGCTTCTGCTGCTTCGATAACCGACACCCGCGTCCTGCCGGTTGCCGAACGGGCCACGCGTTCGGTCGTCACCATCTATGCCGAGCGTGCCGTCAGCCAGCCTGTCATGATCATGGGCGACATGGCCGGACGCGCTGCCGGTGACGGGGTTGCGCCAAACAGTGTCCAGCCGCGCGAAGGCTGGTCCTGGCGTTCAGGATCAGGGTTTGCCGTGGCGCCGGGCGGGTATGTCCTTACCAATAACCACGTCATCTCGGAGGCGCGGCGCATCGAGGCGCGGCTTGGTAACGGCCGCCGGGTACCGGCCGAGCTGATCGGCACCGATCCGCTGACCGATCTGGCCTTGCTGCGCATCGGGGCTGAGCTGGAACCGCTGGAATGGGGCGATGACAGTGCGCTGAGGGTCGGTGCGCCGGTTCTGGCCATCGGCTCGCCGCTCGATTTCCACCTGTCGGTCAGTTCCGGCGTGATCGGGGGATTTGCCCGCGCCTATGACGGCGCGGACCCGGTTGGCTATATCCAGCACGATGCCGCGCTTAATCCCGGCAATTCCGGCGGGCCATTGATCGATGCGGAAGGCCGGGTCGTCGGCGTGAACACGGCCATCCCGCAGGAAGCCTTCTTCAATGTCGGCATTTCGCTCGCCATCCCGTCCGGGATTGCCCGTCAGGTTGCCGAGGCGCTGATGGAGCGCGGGCAGGTTGACCGGGGGTATCTCGGTGTAACCGTGCGTGCTTTGCACGGGCCGCTCGCGAGTGCGATGGGCCGCGAGAGCGGTGAGGGGGTCCTGATCGAAACCGTCGATCCGCACTCGCCAGCCAGCGACGCAGGCGTCAGGGCGGGACAGACCTTGCTGGCGATCAACGGGATAGAGCTGTCCACGCCGCGCGATCTCGCGCGTGCGCTACTTGTGATGCGCGAAGGCGAAACGGCAGGGCTGAGCCTGCATGACGGGCAGGCGCGTTTCCGTGTCGAGGCCGTGCTTGTGCGGCGGCCTGATGCGGGCCAGCGCTTCGTGCCCAGAGATCTCGGCTATGAGCCTTCGGCGCGCCGGGGTTTCGGTATCCAGTTTGCGCAAGATGCGCAGGAGGGCGTTGTGATCAGCTCGGTCGCGGCGGACAGCCCCGCCGCACTGGCGGGCTTGCGGGACGGAGACCAGGTTCTCGCCATCGGCGCCCATGATCTCACCGATCCGCGTGAGGCGCAGGCCCGCCTGATGCTCGCGCAGCGTGAAGTGGCCTTGCGGGTCTTGCGCAGCGGCGACAGCGCGCCGCGATATATTGCCTTGACGCTGGATGCCGGAACATCGGCCCATGCGCCGGATCATGCCGCCTTTGCCGATGCGTCGGGCGGGCCGTTCTGATGACGGGCAGGGCATTTAGGACCAGAAAGGCAGGACGATGCACATTCTGATGGTCGAAGACGAGGATGTCTGGGCCGAGAAGGCCCGCGAAGCGGTTTCAGCCCAGCCCGGCTGGTCGCTGGAGCGTGTGGCCAGTGGCGGCGAAGCGGTTGTGCGCGCGGCCGCCACCGCCATCGATGTGCTGGTCGTCGACCGCATGATTGAGACAGACGGCACGGACGGGCTCGTTCTTCTGGCCCGCTTGCGTGAGATGGGGGTGACGGCGCCTGCGCTGGTGCTTTCCAGCCTCGGTCAGGCGCACCAGAAAGTGGAAGGGCTGGAAGCCGGAGCCGATGACTATCTGTCCAAGCCGTTTGATGCTGCAGAGCTGCGGGCGAGGCTGAAGGCACTGGCTCGCAGGGCCGGGTTTGCCGCGAACCCGGAAGTGATCGTTCTGGCCGGGCTGGAGGTTCGGGTGAAGGCGCGCACCGCGCACTGGAAGGGTGCCCATATCCCGCTCTCTCCTCAGGAATTCAACATATTGAAGCTGCTGGCAGAGAATGCCGGTCAGCCGGTCAGCCGCGACCGGTTGTGGTCCGAGGTCTGGACCGATTTTCCAAACCTGCCGCCGCAGATCAACGTCATCGATGTAGCGGTCGCGCGCCTGCGCCGGTCGATTCGTTCGGTAGTCGGTGAAGACCTGATCGAGACACAGCGCCTGAAGGGCTATGTCTTGCCCGCCGAACCCGGCCCGGCCTAGTCATTCCGGCGCCTGTCCGACCCCAAAGAATTTTCTGAAAAGACAAGACAGGGGGTGGATTTGGCGATTGGCCGTGCCACAGTGCGCGGGCTGTAGGCGGTGTTCAGGGAGGACGGGTGATGGCGCTTTTTTCCAATGGCCGGCGGACGCATTCAGGCTTGCCCTGGCGAACCCCTCTCACTCTGGCGGCGCTTGCTGCGGCTCTCGTGGTCAGTGCCTGCTCGCCTGAGCCGCAGACACAGTCCGAGGGTACCGGCGCCAGTTTTGAGCCGCGTGCCGCAGATGCGCCGCGCGCCACAGCTGAAGTCTCCAGTCGTTTCGAGTATCTGCGCTATGCCGCCGATATCGAGGGCGATGCGCCGCGGCTGTGCCTGACCTTTTCCGGTCCTCTGGACCCGACCGTCGACTACAGCGCCTATGTCGAGATTGACGAGCCTGTTGCCCTCAATGTCGATGGCCAGCGCTTGTGCATCGGGGGCTTGAGCTTTGGCCAGACGCGCACGCTCACTCTGCGCGAGGGCCTGCCGTCTGCCGATGGCCGCCGTCTCGAAACCGAAGAGACCGATACGCTGAGTTTTGCCGCCCGTCCGGCCTATGTCGGCTTTGCCGGGACTGGCGTCATCCTGCCACGTGTCGACGCCGATGGTGTGGCTATCGAGACCGTCAATGTGGATGCGGTGCGTGTGACGGTGACGCGGGTTACCGACCGTGCGCTTGCCTTCCGTCAGATCACATCGGGCTTCAATGCGGCATCGGGCGACTGGTACTGGATGGATTCCGAGGAACGCCCCGGCGAGGCAGGTGCCCCGGTCTGGGAAGGCGAGATGGATACGCCTGGCGAGGCCAACGCACTTACCACAACGGTCTTCCCGCTGGCCGAAACAATCGGGACACTTCGCCCGGGGGCCTATTTCCTGCGCGCTGAAAACCTCGCCGAGATCGAGACAGACCGCTACGGCGAATATGCCCGCGCGGCGCGCTGGCTGATCGTGACAGACCTTGCCTTCACCGCCTATCGCGGCAGTGACGGTCTCGATGCGGTCGTGCGCTCGCTGCAAAGCGCGCAGCCTCAGGCGGGCGTCGAGGTGCAGCTGATCGCCCGTTCCAACGAGGTGCTGGCCACGGTGCGCAGCGATGCGCAAGGCCGGGTGCGGTTCGATGAGGCGCTGGTTTCCGGGCGGGAAGGCAATGCGCCGCGCCTTCTTCTGGCTTACGGGCCGGAGGGCGACTTTGCCGTGCTGGACCTGAACCGAGCGCCGGTCGATCTGTCCGCCCAGCCAGTGGACGGGCGGGACCGGGCCGAGGGTGCCGACGGTTTCATCTGGCTTGATCGCGGCATCTACCGTCCGGGCGAGACCATTCACGCCTCGGCCATGGTGCGCGACGGCGAGGGGCGCGCGCTGAGCGACCGTCCCGGCACGATCACGCTCTATGCGCCCAACGGCCTTGCGCATGAGGAAGCGCGCTTCGAACGGGCCGCACAGGCCGGCGCTGTCTTCCACGATTTTGATCTGCCCCGCGAAGCTGCACGCGGACGCTGGCGCATTGCTGTCACGCTCGATGGCAGTGGTGAGGTGGCGAGCCAGTCCCTGTCGGTTGAAGACTTTGTACCGCAGCGCGTTGCATTGACGCTGACGGCTGATACCGAAACCCCGATCGGTGCGCGCGGCACGCGCAGCATCGAGACCTTTACCCGCTTCCTGTACGGGGCGCCGGGTGCAGGCCTGCAATTGCGCGGCACCGCCCGCATCCAGCCTGATCCGTCGCCTTTCCCCGAGTTTGAGGGCTACCGGTTCGGCCTGCATGACGAGCGCTTCGCCGAGGAGGTCATCGATCTGCCCGAGACGCTCACCGATGGTCAGGGCAATGCGGTGATCGCGGTTTCGCCGGGCGAAGCGGGCCTGGAGTCCAGCCTGCCCTTGCGGGCACGCGCGGTGATCACGGTTGAAGAACCCGGAGGGCGCGCCGTCAGCGATGATGTGCGCATTCCCTATCGTCCGCGCGAAACCTATGTGGGCATCCGCATGGATGCAGGCGAGGACAGCGTGCGTCAGGGGCAGGCTGCAAACCTGTCGCTCATTGCGCTGGGCGCCGATGGGGCGCCGCTGCCTCTGGAGGCTGACTGGCGCCTCATCCGCACCGACTGGCAGTATGACTGGTACCGCACCGATAGCGGGGAGTGGCGCTGGCGCCGTTCGCAGCGCGTGGTGCCGATCGAGTCTGGCCGGGTCCGCCTTGACGGGGAAAGCCCGGCAAGCGTCGAAACGCCGTCGCTCGACTGGGGCGATTACACCCTCATCGTTTCGGCAGGCGGGCAGGATCTGGCGAGCTTTGGTTTCTGGTCCGGCTATGGTGGCCGCCCGGAAGACGGAGAGGCCGCGCCTGACCGGGTGCGCCTGTCTGGCCCTGCCGACGCGCCGGAGACCGGTGATACGGCAATAGTGTCGATTTTCGCCCCCTATGCCGGACAGGCCGAGCTGGTCGTTGCGACAGACCGGGTGATCCTGGCGCGCACGCTGGAAGTCGGGGAAGGCGCAACAGAGGTTGAACTGCCCGTGACCGAAGAATGGGGTGCGGGCGCCTATGTCATGGTTTCGGTGTTTACGCCGCGCGATGCCGTGACCCGTCCCACGCCGCGCCGCGCGGTTGGCGTCCTGCATATTCCGGTCAATGTCGAGGCGCGCACGTTCGAGGTCACGCTGGACGCGCCGGAACGTATCGAACCGCGCCAGACGTTTGAGCTCACGGTGACCGCCAGCGACGGGCCTGCCCGCGAGGAAGCCTGGGTGACCGTGGCCGCCGTGGATGAAGGCATCCTGCTGCTGACCGGCTTTGCCTCACCGGACCCGGAAGCCTGGTTCTTCGGCAAGGCGCGCCTCGGCGTCGATCTGCTGGATGATTATGGCCGCTTGCTGGACCCCAATCAGGGGCCGGCAGCGCCGGTGCGCTCCGGTGGTGATGAAATTGGCGGGGCGGGTCTGTCCGTCGTGCCGACCCGGACGGTAGCGCTCTTCTCCGGGCCGGTCCGCTTTGATCGTCAGGGCCGGGCGCAGGTGAGCCTCGACATTCCCGACTTCAACGGCGAATTGCGCCTGATGGCAGTCGCCTGGTCCGATAGTGGTATCGGCTCGGCGAGCCAGCCGCTGACGGTGCGCGATAATGTGCCAACCGAGCTTGTCCTGCCGCGCTTCCTGGCCCCGGGAGATACTGCCTCTGCCACCCTGACCATGGACAATGTCGACGGGGCAGAGGGCAGCTATGGCGTCACGGTAAGCGCAGAAGGTCCGGTGACGGTTTCGGATGGCAGTTTCGATCAGGTGCTTGATATCGGTCAGCGTATTGACCGCGCCGTCACGATTTCGGCGTCCGATGCCCCGGGAATTGCCGGTCTTTCGATTTCCGTCGAAGGCCCGCAGGGCGATACGATTACGCGCGACTATCCGATCGAGGTGCGCTCGGCCTTCCTGCCGATGACGTCGATCACGCGGCGCACCTTGCGTCCGGGTGAAAGCTGGCAGCCGCCAGCCGATACGCTTGCCGCCTTCGCGCCGGGCAGCACGCTGCGGCTCTCGGTTGCCGCCACGCCCATCGACACGGCGGCGATCTACGACGCCCTGTCCGGCTATCCCTATGGCTGTACCGAGCAGATGGTCAGCCGCGCGCTGCCCTTGCTCTACGCAGAGCAGATGTCTGGTCTTTCGGGCAGGGATGCACCGGCTGATGCCGATGATGTCGTGCGGCGCGCGATTGAATCGGTGCTGGCCCGTCAGAGCGAGGACGGAGCGTTCGGTCTGTGGCGGATCGGCGATGGCCAGGCTTCGCCCTGGCTGGGCGCCTATACCACGGACTTCCTGATGCGGGCCGCCGAGGCAGGTCATAGCGTGCCGCGCGCGGCGCTTACACGGGCGCTTGATGCGCTGGTGCCAGTGGCGCGCGGTGATCTGTGGCAGGCCTATGGCTATGACAGCTCTGCGCCCGATCCGCGCTGGAGCCGCGATACCGCAGAGCGCCTCACCAATCGCAGCTCGGCCTATGCCTCGTTCCTTCTGGCACGGGCTGGACGGGCGGACCGGGCACGGCTGCGCTATCTGCATGACGAGATGCTGGGCCGGATCGAAAGCCCGCTGGCGCGCGCCCATGTCGGTGCGGGCCTTGCGGCGCTGGGCGACCGCGCGCGGGCGGTCAGTGCCTTTGACAGCGCCATCTCGGCGCTGGGCTACCGCAATCCGGGGGACTGGTACCAGACGCCGGTGCGCGATCTTGCCGGTATCACCGCCCTCGTTGCCGAGGCCGGGGTCGAGGACCGGGTGGAGGGTCTGGTCGACCGTCTGGCCCGTGATCTGCCTGAAGCCTCGCGCATGACGACGCAGGAACAGGCCCATGTGCTGATGGCGGCGCGTGCCTTTGCCGGCGACGCGCAGAGCCTGACAGTCGAATGGGCGGGGTCGGCTCTTGAAGGTCAGTCTGTCGTTCTCCAAGCTGGCGAGCTTGCCGAAGGGGCTTCCCTGACCAACCGGGGATCACAGCCGGTCTTCGTGACGGGCTTTGCCCGTGGTGTGCCGTTAGCTGCGCCTGATGCGGTGGCAGAAGGCGTTGATGTGGCCCGTGCATTGACGGACCGGCGCGGGAACCCGGTTGATACCGGAACAATCCGGCGCGGTGACCAGATCATCGTTGCGCTCACAATCACGCCGCAGCAGACGCGCGCCATGCCGCTCATTGTGGCCGATCTCCTGCCCGCAGGCTTCGAGATCGAAGGCATATTGCGTCCTGATGACGCAGGCGAGACCGGTCCGTACGCCTTCCTTGGCGAGCTTGCCTTCACCCAAGTGGCCGAGGCACGTGATGACCGTTTCGTCGCGGCCATCAATACGCAAGGGCGTGATCCGGTGCGCGTCGCCTACATGGTGCGGGCCGTCACGCCGGGTGAGTTCACCCATGCCGGAACGGTTGTCGAAGACATGTACCGGCCCGACGTGTTCGCGCGCTCGGCGCCCGGTGAGGTAATCATCCGTCCGTGACGCAGGTGCGTTTGATGCCCGTCATGATGCGCGCGTCGGGGCTGCTCGTTCCGGTTCTGCTGGCAGGCTTGTTGCTGGCAGGGCTGGACCGGGCCCTGCCGCCGCCGCCTCTGCCGGAGGTTTCGGTGCTCGTGACCGACCGGGAGGGCCGGGCCTTGCGTGCCTTTCCGGTGGAGGATGGCCGCTGGCGCCTGCCGGTTGATCTGGACAGCGTTGACCCGGCTTTCCTCAATGCCCTCATCACTATCGAGGACCAGCGCTTCCACCAGCATCACGGCGTGGACCCGCTGGCTGTCGTCCGCGCGGCGGGCTCGCTGGTTTCAAGTGGCCGCATTGTTTCGGGTGCCTCGACCATCACCATGCAGACGGCCCGGCTTCTGGAGCCGCGTCCGCGCCGGACCTTGCTGGCCAAGTTCATCGAGATGGTGCGCGCCATCCAGCTGGAATGGCGATATTCCAAGGACGAAATCCTTCAGGCCTATCTGACGCTGGCGCCCTATGGCGGCAATCTGGAAGGGGTAAGGGCAGCCAGCTGGGCCTGGTTCGGTCATGAGCCGGATGTACTGACGCCGGACGAGATCGCGCTGCTGGTGGCCTTGCCACAGGCGCCGGAAGCGCGCCGTCCGGATTTGCGCCCCGGCAACGCCGTGGCGGCGCGTGCCCGCCTGCTCGCCCGGATGCAGGCAGAAGGCCTGATTTCGCCTGACCGCGCAGCGGACGCCGCCGAGGAGCCTGCGCCTGAAAGGCGCGCTTTTCCGGCCCTCGCCTGGCATGCGTCCGAGCGTCTTGCCGGAGCCGGCGGTGAGGTGCGCTCCACCCTCGATATTGGTCTGCAGACAGAGATCGAAGCACTGATTGAACGTCTCGCGGACAATGCCGGAGAGAGGGTTCAGGCGTCCGCTCTGATCGTGTCGCTCGACGGGCGCGAAGTGCGTGCGGCGGTCGGATCGGCAGGGCGGGACCGGCCTGGCGGCTGGATCGATCTGACGCGGCGTGCGCGGTCTCCCGGATCGGTGCTCAAGCCCTTCATCTACGGCCTCGCCTTTGAGGACGGGCTGGCAGGGCCCGGCACCCGTATTGCAGATTTGCCGCGCCGGTTTGCGGACTACAATCCGGAGAATTTCGACCGTACCTTCCGCGGTGATGTCACCATTGCCGAAGCGTTGCAGCATTCGCTCAACGTCCCGGCCGTGCAGATACTCGATGCGGTTGGCGCCAACCGCTTTCTTGCGGCAATCAGCTTTGCCGGCGGCCGGGCCATCCTGCCGCGCTCGCAGGAGGGCGATGCCGGTCTGGCGATTGCGCTTGGCGGGCTCGGCATCACGGCAGAGGAAATCGCCATCATGTTTGCGGCGCTGGGCGATGGTGGCGCCGCCTTGCCGCTTGCCTGGACACCTGAGGCGGCAGAGCTCAACCGTGGTGTGGCGGGCTATCCGCTTCTGAGCGCCGGCGCGGCCCAGGCCCTTGTCGAGGTCATGCAGCGTTCACCTGCGCCGCCCGGGCGCATGCCGGCCCGGCTGACGGCAGG
>NZ_JBQLZR010000214.1:0-5046 GCF_052168375.1 Glycocaulis sp. | reverse complement strand
TGACGAGGACGGGCGGCAGCCACACCGTCCAGAACTGCAGACGGCTTTCCAGCCGGTCGATTTCGGTACGGAAGCCGCGTTCAACATCGCGCAACGCCGCGCGGGCGGCGAGGATACGCTCGCGCAGCGCATCAGCGCGCGCGGCATTGGCCGCCGCCGCTCCGCCAAGCGTCGAGGCTTCTCCGGCAGCGCTTAAACGTTCCAGCGAACCTTCTGCGTCGGCCAGCTCGCTGCGCAACTCATCCTGCAGGGTGCGGAAGCGCTCCTCCGCCTCGGCCCGCAGCGCCTCGACACGCACCATGGGGCGGGCAGAGCCGGCCCGCGATCGCAGGCTGACCAGAGCCGGATCGCCCGCAAGCGCATCGGCAATGTTCAGGGCCAGCGCCCGGTTGTCAGCGACCATCTGGTCACCGCCCGACGCGCCGGCGCGCACATAGAAGGCCGGATCCAGCCAGTCGGCATCGGCCAGCACGATGATCTCGGCCTCGGCGGGTCCGGACAGATGGGCCGAAGGTTCGAACAATATGTCGCCCGCCGGCGGGCCGTCAGGGAAGGCGGTGGTGATCATGCCGGAGCGCTGAACGCCCAGCATCAGCGGCGCGCCCGCATCCGGCGCATAGTCCCGGTAGAGCGTATCGGGTGAGGGAGAGCCTCCGGCAATGTCTGCATCAAGGCGCGCGCCGTCTGCGCCTGTCACCAGCAGCGGCAAAAGGCTTGCGCCCTCACCTGCCCGAACCAGAACGCCCGGCGAGCCGAGATTGACGCCTTGCGAGAGCGCCGCTGTCGCAGGCGAGGCATCAGAAAGCCCGGAAGGCGGCACGGAGAACCAGAGCGGATAGGCGCGCGTGCGCGTGCGCCCGTCCTCGTTGACCTGCACGGGCAAGCCGTGCTCGCGGTCCATGGCGACATAGCTCGGATCATATCCAATGCCCCAGCCCGTCAAGAGGCGCGGCAGGCGCGAGGTGCGCAGCGCATTGATCGGCGGCAGCCCGTCAGGACCCGTGCGCAGTGCCAGATGCGCCAGCGGATCGACCGAGGCGAGCACACGGCCATGCCGCAGGGCAAACTGGTCGACCAGATAAAGCTGCGCTTCGCTCAAATTCGGCGGGTGCAGGATGAAGAGGGCATCAGCATCGGGAATGGCCGTGAAACCTTCATCCAGCCACACGACATCATACCCGTCTGCCAGCGCGTCGATGACAGGGTTCGGCGAGGTGCCATCCGGACCCGGCGCAAAGGGCAGCGAGGAGATGATCGCGATGACAGGGGAGCGCGGGCGTTCCAGCTCTGCCAGCATGCGCACGATCTCATACTCCAGCCGCGCTTCCTCTGCCGGATCAAAAAAGGCGATTGTCCGCTGGCGGTCCAGTGCATTGGCACCCGTCAGGCCGAAGAAGAGCGCGTTGCCGCCCTCGGTCTCGACCGGTTCCAGCCCGGCGGCAATGGCTGCATCCTCGGCCTCGGAAAAGGCTGGCGGATCAATCTCGGAAAGCTGGATGCGCCCGCCTGAACGGGCCGCCAGCCCGCGCAGCATCTCGCGCACGCGTGCGCCATAGGCGCGCAGTGCCGGATAGCGGGCCGCCTCGCCGCGCGAATAATAGAAAGTGAGGGTGACCGGCTCATCGAGCCGGTCGATCACTTCCAGCGTGGCCGGGCTCAGCCGGTAGAGCCGGCTTTCGGTCAGGTCGAGGCGGATGCCATCGGTGAAGAGACCGGCAAGCAGGTTCAGCCCGACAAAGCCGGCAACAAGTCCCGATACGGTAAGGGCGAGGAGGCGGGCCGGATTCATCGTCCCCCTCCCCGGCGCGTATCGATCAGCGCCATGGCAATCGCCAGCCCGGTGGCGATAAGCGACAGGAAATAGATGAGGTCCGCCAGGCTGATCACGCCCCGGCGCATGGAATCAAAGCGTGAGAGCGCAGACAGCCCGGCCATGCCATCGGCAAACGCGCCCGGCAGGCGCGCGGCCACGGCATCGAGCACTAGCGGGAGGCCCGCAGCGGTCAGGACAAGACAGGCTCCCATGGCCAGGACAAAGGCGATGACCTGGTTGGCCGTGGTGGCAGAGAGTGCCTGCGAGACGGCAAGATACCCGGCCGCCAGCAGCATGGCGCCGAAATAGGCGGTGGCAATGGCAGCATTGTCGGGATTGCCGAGGTAATTGATCGCGATCCAGAGCGGAAAGCTGGAGACAAGCGCGATCCCCGACACCGCCCAGGCGGCGAGGAATTTGGCCAAGGCTGCTGCCCAGAGCGGTATGGGCGCGGCCAGCAGCATTTCCAGCGTGCCGGTCTCGCGCTCCTCGGCCCAGGCACGCATGGCGAGCGCGGGCATCAGCACCATGAGAAGCCAGGGCAGATAGTCGAAGAGCGGGGCCAGATCGGCCCGGCCCGTCTCGAAAAGCCCGCCCACATGCCAGGCAAAGCTGGGCGCGGCGATCGCAAAGGCGGAAAGGAACACCCAGGCGAGCGGGGTTTCGAAATAGGCGGCAAGCTCACGCCGGAAAACGGCCCACAAGGCGGTCATGTTACCCGCCCTTTATGTCCGCGCGCCCGTGCGACGGCCTGTTCGGCACTATGGCCGGTCAGATGACGGAAGGCACCGGCAAGGGTCATGTCGGGCACGGACTTCACCAGTTCTGCCGGGGTCGTGTCCGCCGCAATGCGGCCCGCCGCAATGACGATGGCGCGCGTGCAGATAGCCTCCACCTCGTCGAGCAGATGGGTGGAGATGAGGATGGTCTTTTCCGGCGCCATCAGGCCGATCAGCGCGCGTACCCCGTCTTTCTGGTTGGGGTCCAGCCCGTCAGTCGGCTCATCAAGGATCAGCACGGGCGGGTCATGGGCGATGGCCGCTGCCAGCGCGGCGCGCCGCTTGAAGCCTTTTGACAGCATGCCGATGGGCCGGGCCGCAGCATCCCCCATGCGGGTGCGTTCCAGCGCCAGCTCGGCAGCCTCGGTCAGCGCCTTGCCGGAAAAGCCGCGTACACGCAGGTGAAACCGGGTAAAGGCGCGCGGTGTCATGGCCGGATAGGCGGGCGCGCCTTCGGGCAGATAGCCAAGCGCATTTTGCGCCGCACGGCGCGCGGTTACGCAGTCATGACCGGCTATCGCGGCCGTGCCCGCATCGGGCTCAAGACAGCCTGTCAGCATGCGCATCGTGGTGGATTTGCCTGCGCCATTGGGGCCCAGAAGCGCCACCACCTCGCCCGTTCGGGCTGAAAAGCTGATCCCGTCGACGGCCCGTGTGGGGCCGAACTGTTTTACGAGGTCATGCGCGTCGATCATGGGGCGGCAGTAACCTGAAGGTGGCGGGAAAGACGCTCCAAGCCATAGCGCGCCTTGGACCGCGCGGCTAGCGCCACATGCAAGCCCTGTCAGGGATAACCGGAATGGGGGGGAGGTGTACCGGCCAGCCCGGCAAACCCGGATCCGGGGGGCTGGGGGGGCTGAAATCCAGATCAGGCTTGTCGCCCGGAACCGGCCGGCCCGTTGAAAATGCTGATCAGGTGAGGCGGCGCGACGGCCAGAATAAGGCCGGACTGTGGCAGCGCATGAAATCTTTGTAAGTCGGCGCAAATTCCCCCAAGCTGGTTTTCGTAGCCATTACGGACCACGCCATGAGAGCAGCCGACGCGCAGGCCATCGAGCCGAAGGTGATGTTTGATCGCCGCGAGCTGGACACGATCCTGCGGGTGTACGGAATGATGGTCGCTGCCGGGGAGTGGCGCGACTATGCGATTGACGGGCTGAAGGACCGGGCCGAGTTCTCCGTCTTCCGCCATGCAGCGGAATACCCGCTCTACCGCATCGTCAAGACGCCCGCGGATGCGCGAAAGCAGGGCGCTTGGAAGATCGTTTCGGCCACGGGCGCTATATTGAAGCGCGGCCATGAACTGGCGCAGGTGCTGAAACTTTTCGACAAGGCCAGGCTGAGGCTGGCGTGAGCGGCGCCGAGTTCCGGAAAGGCAAGAGAAAACAAAAAACGCCCCGGTCACTGACCGGGGCGTTTCAGATTCAGGCTTGGCAAAATGCCTATTCGCGATTGCCGAGCAGCATCAGGATGACCTGGAACATGTTCACGAATGCGATGTAGAGGTTCAGCGCGCCGTAATTGGTCATCACGGCCATGGAGCGCTGGTCGCCCGCGATCTCGGCATAGGTCAGCTTCAGATTCTGCGTCTGCCAGGCAGTGACGCCGGCCATCAGCAGCAGAACAGCAAACTGGATGATCATTTCCATGCCGCTGGACTGGATGAAGAAGCTGTTGATCAGGCCGATGGCGATGACACCGATCATGCCCATGAACAGGAAGACGCGGATCGGCTGCAGATTGGTCTTCGTCGTGTAGCCATAGAGCGACAGGCCCAGGAAGGCCGCTGCCGTGATGGCAAAGGCCTGCGCGATGGTGGTGAAGTCGACATTCAGCGGCGTGCCGGCCATCGTTTCGCCGGAAATGCCTGCCGTTGCCATTGCGACCCAGATGGACAGGCCCGAACCGATCAGGGCGACAATCGCCCAGTAGAGAACGGCGGATCCCAGCGGGGAGGGGTTGCGCATGAAAAACATGGAGCCGAACAGAAGCGCGATCGGGCCAAACTGGATGACGAAGATCAGCGGCGGGCTCAGCACAGCTTGCGTCAGCGGCGGGAAGATCGCGCTGCCGATCAGGAAGGCGAGGGCGCCCGACACGAGAAGGCCAAGGGCCATCTTGTTGTAAACGCCCAGCATGAAGCTGCGAAGGCCGGCATCGACGGACGTGTCGAGCGAGCCTGCGCCGTAGGCGGTGCGGGAAAACTGGTTCATGGGTGTCTCACTAACCTCATTGCAAAAGGGGCAGCGGACGGGTGCGAAGGCACCCACGCTTCGGCCAGTATATCATGGCGGGAGGGCTGGTATTCAAGGGAAACCGGACTGACATGCTGTGTCAGGCCATCCATGGCTCTCCCTTGTTCCCCTTCGTCATTCCGGGCGAGCGAACAGGGAGGCCTGGAACCGAGTTGGCGCGCCCCACCTTCGTCACCCCCGCGCAGGCGGGGGTCCAGAG
>NZ_JBQLZR010000213.1:0-6455 GCF_052168375.1 Glycocaulis sp. | reverse complement strand
AGGCCCACAAACCCACCCCGACAAGCACCAGCTTGTAGGCGACGAGCGTGATCAGTACGGCCAGTTCTGCGTTCATGTTGTCCCCCATTTTCTGGCAACAAAAGCACGCGATCGGCGACACGGAAACCGTATGCGGCGGGTGTTCATGTGACGGCCTGGGTTATTGCAACGCCATGCAAAGAAACTGCCCAGACGAAGATCAGGGTTTCAATCGTTTTGCGCTCGGGCGCCTGCTCTCGAAAACTGGCCGAGATAAACCTGAACACGGCCGCCAGATTGGTCAGCGCAACAATCGCCATCACCCCCGGAACTGCCACGCTATCAGGGATTGGTGAGAAGGGCTTCGATACGAGATAGACATAGGTGAGAAAAATGCTCGTGAGCGCCAGTATAACAGAAGGCAATTTCAGGTAAGTGGCCATAACGGAATTTGTCACCCGGTTATCTCCTATCGAAGAGGAACACTCATCCTCGGTCAGTCTCGCCGCGCGCATTGAGCCAGTTCATGATGGCGTAGATGACCGCGCCAGCCACGAGGAAGCCTGCCGTGATCGCCATGGAGCGCAAGGGCACTTGGGTCAGCAATACCAGAGAGCCGAGCACGGCTAGCACCGGAATGGTCCAGCCGAACGGCAGGCGCATCGGCTTTTCGGTTTCGGCCGGCAAAGCCCGCACGCGCGGCATGGCGGCAATGCAGCCCACATAGATCAGCACGCGCACGAAGGCGCTCATCGCGGCCAGCGCGAAGAAGTCCCCCACGATGGCCAGGAAGGCCGCGAGCACGGCAAAGAAGGCGATGGAATTGGCTGGCACGCGGGTGCGCGCATCCACCTTGCCAAACCAGGCCGGCAAGGTCTTTTCCAATGCGAGCGCGTAGGTCAGGCGCGGGGTTGTCACCACGGTCCCGGTGATATTGCCGCCGACCGAAACGATGACGCCCAGGGTGAGGAGCAGCGCGCCCGCTGGCCCGAACAGGATCGCGCCGGCATCCACAAGCGCGCGCTCTGAACTGGCGAGATCCGGCACCACGGCCACGCAGACAATCTGGATGACCACGTAGAGCAACGCCACGACCGCCAGCGCCCACAGGAGGCCCTGCGGCATGGCCTTGCCCGGTTCGCGGGTCTCCCCGGCCGGGATAACGGCCGATTCCCAGCCCACGAAGGCGTAGATGACCAGCAGCACCGCCGCGCTCCACTGTGCGCTCTGCGGGAAGCCAAGGGAGTCTTCGGGAAAAAGCGACGGGTCGATGTGAAAGAGCCCGACCAGCGCAATCGCCAGCAAGGGCATGAATTTCAGGACAGTCAGCAGGCCCATGGCGCGCATGGCCGGGCTTGCGCCCGCCATGTTGATCGCCGCAAGCAGCGCGATGATCGCAAGAATGACGAGCATGCGCAGCGGGCCGTCGCTCAAGGCCGGAACGAAAAACGCGATGGAGGCCACCATCAGGTTCACGTTCGCGGCAAAGGCGGTAATGCGCGTTGCATAGACAGCCAGGCCGGTCTCGAAACCCGCAAACTTGCCAAAGGCGGTGCGCACATAGAGCACCGGCCCGCCGGTGGAGGTGAAGCGGCTGGCAAGCTCCGCATAACAGGCAACGATGAGGCCGAGCAGGATCGCACAGACGATGTAGACCAGCGGGCTCCACACGCCCATCAGTGCCGCAGCTCCAGCGGGAACGGCGAAGATGCCCGCGCCGATCATGCCGTTGACGGCCAGAAGCCAGATGCCCCGGGCCGTGATCTGCCGGTCAAGATTTTCGCCGCCCGTCATGCCCGCCCCCGCTTAGCCGTGGAGGGCGAGACTGGTCCGGTATCACGCGAAGGGCAAGCCTGCGGCGCGCCTGTCAGCGGGCGATGCTAGTCGTCATCCCCGCCCAGCTTGCCGCCCATCAGGAGCACGAGCGCCACGGCGGCGGCGCCCGCGGCAACGAGACCGCCGCCCTTGATCATGGGAATGGCCGAAACAAGGGCAATCTTGGCGAGGCGCATCTCCGCCTCGCGTTGTTCCCGCTCCCTGGCCTCGTGGCGCTTCTGCTCGACGATCATGACGATCAGCACGATGAGCGCGGCGAGCACGAATATGCCCGCCATCAGGGCCATGGTCGCTGCCAGCCCGATGGCTTCAGCAAGAAGCACGCTGGCCAGCACGCAGCCGAACACCACTGCGCCAATGACACACAGCGTGAGCAATATCTTCAAATAAATCCGGGCCTTGAGATGTCCGCCGACCATCGAGACATGCCCGGTGGCCAGCGACATCAGGGCCTTTGCAGGTCCGATCATGAGACTAGCGGCGCGCCAGGAAACCGATCAGCAGGCCGGCCGCAGCGGCAATGCCGAGCGCCTGCCAGGGATTGTCGCGGGTCTGCTGGACCACACGGTCCTCGACCGAATGCCACTGGTCGACCACCTCCTCCACGAGGTGATCCCCGGTCTCTTTTCCCTGCTTGACGGTCGCCTTGGCGGCCGTCGAGGCTTCATGGGCGCCAACTTTTCCAACCCGGCCGACCTGCTCCACCAGCTCACGGAATTCGCGGCGCAGCTCTTCCAGCTCGGCGGCAAGGGATTCCGCGTCGGCCTCGCGCTTGACGGCCGACTTTACCTGTTTGGCAGCGCGTGCAGCAGACGTGCTCATGGGTGTTCCTTTCCTTGTCTACAAACCCGGGCGCAAGAATTTTCTGTGTCGGGTGAGAACCAGACCGGCCTCCCCCTTGGTAAGTTGCGCCCTGCAGGTCTAGAACACGGGAAACGCGGCACCCCTTCAAAGGTTGCAAGGAGCACTCATGGCCTTCGACGAAGCCGGCATGGCGATCACAATCGATGCAGAAGACCATCCGGCCGACATTGCCGCCGCACTCTCGGAAATGGATCCCGGCGAGGCCTGGAAGCTCCTGTGTGCCCTTCCTGTGGAAGTTCAGGCCGATGTATTCGGCTATATCGAACCGGACCTGCAGGCCGAAACCATCGAGCACATGACCCGCCCGCAGCTGACCGCGCTCATCACCGAGATGAACGCGGACGACCGGGCCGACGTCTATAATCGCCTCTCCGAGGAGCAGCAGGAAATGATCCTGCCCGCCCTTGCCCATGTCGAGCGCGAGAACATCCGCAAGCTCGCCTCCTACGAGGACGGGACAGCAGGCGCGATCATGACGTCGGACTATGCCACGCTGAAGCCGGAGCTGACGGCGAAGGAAGCCATCGCCCAGCTGCGCCGGGAGGCTCCGGACAAGGAAACCATCTATCGCACCTATGTTCTCAAGGATGACCGCGAACTGATCGGTACGGTACGCCTGACCGACCTCATCCTGGCACCGCCCTCGCGCAAGATTGCAGACCTGATGGATGATGATCCGGTCTATGTCGGCGTCGATGACGATCAGGAAAGCGTGGCGCGCACCATCGCGAAATACGACATACTCGCCCTCCCCGTGGTCGACGCCGAGCACCACCTTGTCGGCATCGTCACCCATGACGACGCCATCGACGCGCTGGAAGAAGAGGCAACCGAGGACTTCCTGCGCCTCGGCGCGCACGGCGACATCGATGAAAGCGTGCGCTCGGCCGGTATCTTCACGCTCTATCGCGCGCGGATCGTCTGGCTGATCCTGCTGGTCTTCGGCAATCTGCTCTCCGGTTTCGGGATTGCCTACTTCGAGAACATCATCGCCGCCCAGATTGTGCTGATCTTCTTCCTGCCGCTCCTGATTGCCTCGGGCGGCAATGCCGGCGCGCAGGCCTCCACGCTGATGGTGCGGGCGCTGGCGACCGGCGAGGTCCGGTCACGCGACTGGGGCCGCATGCTGGGCCGGGAGTTTCTGGTGGCCGGCGCGCTCGGCCTGACCATGGCGCTCGCAGTTTCGGGCATCGGCATTTTCCGGGGCGGGCCGGAAATCGCCATGGTGGTGGCCAGCTCGATGATCATCATCGTTCTGGTGGGCAGCCTGATCGGCATGTCCCTGCCCTTTGTCCTGTCCCGCTTCAATCTCGACCCGGCAGCGGCCAGCGCCCCGCTGGTGACGTCCATCGCGGACGCCACCGGGGTCGTGATCTATTTCACCATAGCGGGGATGGTGCTGTTCGCCTGATCCCTATTCGGGCAGCCGGACAGGCGGTGCATCCACAAACGGCCGGATGCCGAACTCGGGGTAGATTTCACTGGGGAAATAGACCCGGCCATCGGCCACCACCATGGCGATGGTCTTGATCTCGCGCAGGTCCTGCGTGGGATCACCCGGCACCAGGAAAAAGTCCGCCAGATAGCCCGGCTCGATGCGGCCAAGCTCGTCACCCACCTCAAGATACTCGGCCATGCCATGGCTGGCCCAGCTGAGGATTTCCGCCGGCTCCATGCCGATGAGCTGATAGAGCTCCAGCTCGCGGTGATAGGTGAAGGAGCCGCCCATATCGGTGCCCGGCACCATCATGATGCCGCGCTCGCGCATCATCTCCAGCACGGCGCGCACCTGCTCGAACGCACCGCGATAGGCCTCGTCCTCTTCCGCAGACCCGATCGCGGCCATGGCGCTGCGGGCTCCGCGCTGGGCGCCGACCGGCAGGTTGTCGACATAGTCGACCGAGCCGGGGTCCACCTCGCCATTGCGCGAGAGCAGCAGGCGCTCGTGAATGGCAAAGGTGGGGTCGATGGCAACGCCGTTTTCCACCATGGCGTCGAGTGTAGACTGGACAGCCGGGCTCGACAGATCGAGCACGGGCAGGCGTTGCAGCGCGGTCAGGCGCAGCAGCGTGCGCGTGTCTTCGCCGGCATCCAGCACCCAGCCCAGCATGAGCTGGTTGATGTGGATGATCTCGTCATAGCCAGCCTCGATCATGGCATCGGCATTGGTGAAGGCCGGGATATGGCCGGTCACGCGCAGATCCCGCTCGCGCGCCGTCGCAATGACAGCCGGAATCCATTCCGGGCGCATGGAGTTGTAGATCTTGATCTGGTGGAAGCCGCCCCGGTCGGCATAGTCGTGGACGGCCTGAACAGCTTCCTCCTCGCTCTCCACCACCGTGCCGTTATTGGAGTTGAAGGGGCTGCGCCCTTCAATGAAGGCGCTGCGATAAAGGCGCGGACCGGCCACCCTGCCCGCCTCGATATTGGCGATCAGACGGTCGAGCACGTCATTATTATTGCCCATGTCACGCGCAGACGTGACACCTGCCGCGATGTTCAGGAACGCGCTCGCCTCGCCCATATGGGCGTGCATCTCGAACAGGCCCGGCAGGAGCGAGCCGCCCTCGCCGTCAATTTCCACCTCACCGGCATTTCCGGGTGCGTCAGCCGCCTCGATGGCGGTGATCCGGTTGCCCTCGAATACAACAGATACCGGCTCGCCAAGGCTCTGCTCCAGGGGATTGAAGACGCGCACATTACGTACCCGGACCGGGCCGTCATAATTATGCGCTACACGCGACTGGATGGACTCATAGCGGCTGGCACCGTAGTCGGCGGCAAGGGCCCGCAGGCGCTCATCCTCGCCTTCAAAGCCCTCGGCCAGCACGGCAAAGGAGGGCGAGATGACGCCAAAGAAAGCCGTGCCTTCCATCAGGAAATAGGTGGGGTTCAGGCCGAGGCCCGACAAAGCCCAGCTCGTCACTTCACGTGTGTCGGTCCCGTTGGAAACCGACAGGCTTTCAATCACCTCCAGGCGCAATTGCCCGCCGGGAATGGCCGGCAGCGTATTGCTGTCAGCGTCCAGCAGCGCCCTTGCGGAGATGGCAAGGCTGTAGGGGCTGGCGTTCTGCGGCGCGTACACCGCGCCTGCCGGCACCTCGGCGGAATTCTCGCCCGTCGTGTCGCGCCAGCTTGCGGTATTGCCGTTGCGCTCGAACACCTCGCTGATCTCGTTTCCGAAGGTGGTGATGCCGTCAATCGTCCAGCGCTGCGGCAGGCCGTCCTCGTCGAGCACGATCGTCTCGTTGAAGGTCGGGCCGCGGCCATTATTGCGGAACTCGTAGAAGATCGAGTAGCCGTCTTCGGTCGGCGTGACTTCCAGCGCGCCAACCGGCGTGCCGCTCGCAAGGACAGTAAAGCTCGAGGCTTCCTGCACGGCGACAACGGCGCCTGCCGTCTCCTGGCCCGCACTGTCCGCGCCTTCCTGCCCGCACGCCACGAGGCCCGCACCCATAAGGGCCACAAGGGCCAGTCTCGCCGTGATGATCATTGGTTTTCTCCCCCGGTGCCTCTTGCACCTGTTTGACGCCACGCTAGCACGGCGCGGGCGTTCGGGAACCATGGTGCGCATCGTCTGCCCGATGCCTGCCGGGTGCGAAAAGGTGAAAAAGTGTCTGCCTTTCCGGCGCCAAGGGTAGTAGCAGTGGCGCCAACCTGATCGCGTAACCGAATATGAGGAGCAAACGCCATGGCCGGTCACGACACGCAAGGCTCGCAGATTTCCTTTCAGTGGGATGATGCGTTGCAGCTTGAGACGCTTCTGACCGAGGAGG
>NZ_JBQLZR010000212.1:0-11932 GCF_052168375.1 Glycocaulis sp. | reverse complement strand
CTTGATGGCGTTGCGCCGTTCGGGGCGCATCTTTACGTCCAGCCAGCCTTGCTTGGCTGTGGCGTTGATCGTGCCTGAAAGGTCCAGCTCCTCGTCGGCGCCATCACGGGCAAACTTGCGCAGGCGGCGCAGAGCCAGCTTCAGATTGCGCGTGCCCAGCTCCCGGTCGGAATCATAATCCTTGTAGCGGCGCGCCTCCCACACCTTGGCGGCTTTCTTCTGCTGGCTGGTGCCGCCAATGCGCACGCCGGACGGATTGTATCCGGAATGGCCGAAAGGGCTGGTGCCGCCCGTGCCGATCCATTTATTGCCGCCTTCGTGGCGCTTCTCCTGTTCCTGGAGCCGCTGGTTGAGCGTTTCCATCAGCTCGTCGAAGTCCATGGCTTCCAGCTCGGCCATTTCCTCTTCGGTGAGGTGCCGGCGCATTTGCGCGCGCAGCCAGTCTTCGGGGATTTCCGCCTCGTTGAACATCTCGCCCAGAAGCTCCACGCCCTTGAAGACATGGCCAAACACCTGGTCGAACTTGTCGAAATTGCGCTCGTCTTTCACCAGCGCCGCGCGGGAGACCGCGTAGAAATCGTCAATGGCGGGCGAGACCGCGCCCTTTTCCAGCGCTTCTAGAAGCGTGAGGTATTCCCGGGTCGAAACCGGGACTTTCGCGGCGCGCAGTTCGGTGAAGAAGCGATGGAACATGGCCACAAGGATAGGCGCTCGCGGGGCTCACCCGCAAGCGCCCAGAATTCCATGGTTGGCCGTCCATCAGGAAAGTCCTAGCGGCGGGCCAGCAGCGCGCCTGCAATGGCGCCGATACCGGCGGCAATGCCAAGCGAGGCATAGGGGTTGTCCCGGACATAGCCGATCGCCTGGTCTTCGATCCTGCCGGCGCGCCGGGCGATCTTGCGGGCCTGGCGGCGGGTGGTCTTCGCGGCGCTTTCGAGTTCCTTCTCGGCCGCCCGGCTGACCGATTTGAGGGTCTTTTCACCCTCTTTACGGATTTCCTCGACACGCTTGCTGGCACTTGTCGCCATGGAGAGCCTCCTGTCTCGCGGTAACATGGTGCGCGGTCCGGCATGGGCGCCGTCCGCATCCCCACATTAACCCCGGCGAGGCAGGGCGGGTTCCGAATGGGCCTATTGTGCGGCGTCGCGCTTCGCCATGAAGGCGAGCTTTTCAAACAGCTGTACGTCCTGCTCGTTTTTCAGAAGCGCGCCGTGGAGCGGCGGGATCAGCTTGCGCGGATCCTTCTCGCGCAGGAGTTCCGGGTCCACATCCTCCACCAGCAGGAGTTTCAGCCAGTCGAGCAGTTCCGACGTGGAAGGCTTCTTCTTCAGGCCCGGTACGGAGCGGACCTCGTAGAATTTTTTCAGCGCTTCGGAGAGAAGGCGGCCTTTCAGGCCCGGGAAGTGCACCTCCACGATGGCGCGCATCGTGTCCTCGTCCGGGAAGGCGATGAAATGGAAGAAGCAGCGGCGCAGGAAGGCGTCCGGCAGCTCCTTTTCATTGTTCGAGGTGATGATGACGATGGGGCGAACCTCCGCCTTCACCGTCTCGCCGGTCTCGTAGACATGGAACTCCATCCGGTCGAGCTCCTGCAAGAGGTCGTTCGGAAACTCGATATCGGCCTTGTCGATCTCGTCGATCAGCAGGATCGGGCGTTTCTCGTGGGTGAAGGCCTCCCACAGCTTGCCCTTGCGGATGTAGTTGCGGACATCGTGAACCTTGTCATCGCCCAGCTGGCTGTCGCGCAGGCGGGCGACGGCATCGTACTCGTAGAGGCCCTGCTGGGCCTTGGTAGTCGACTTGATGTGCCATTCCAGAAGGGGCGCATCCATGGCGCTGGCGATCTGGCGGGCAAGCTCGGTCTTGCCGGTGCCGGGCTCTCCCTTCACCAGCAGCGGCCGCTCCAGCGTGACGGCGGCGTTTACCGCTGCGGCCAGTTCTTCGGTGGCGACGTACTGGCTGGTGCCTTCAAAGCGCATGATCGTTAACCCTTGGCTATGGCGTTTCGGTGTCAAACCTAGAGCGGTGAAACGCAAATCGCGAGTGCCCGGCGGCATTTTCTTTTGCGCCGCACCACGAAGGCCCCGGCCAGAATCGCGATAGCTTTAGAGCTGGCACTGGCCCGCAGCGACGGAGCGCACCGGTGAGGTTGGCCGTTATCCCTGCCCGCGCAGGCAGCAAGCGCGTACCGGGCAAGAATATTGCCCCGTTTCATGGCCGCCCCATGCTGGGCTGGGTGGTCAGGGCTGCGCTGGATTCGGGCGCTTTCGATCAGGTAATCGTGTCCACCGACGATGCCCGGATCGCTGCCATTGCCCGCGAGCAGGGCGCGCAGACACCCTTCTTGCGCCCGGCGGAACTCGCCGATGATCATACCGGCCTGATGGACGTGATGGCCCATGCCGTGGGTGCAGTAGGAGGAGACGTAGAGCTTGTCTGCTGCCTGCTTCCCACAGCGGTGATGATCACGCCGCAACGTCTTCAGGAGGGGCTGGCGCGCCTGCAGGGAGATGCCACGCTCGACTATGTGATGACGGTGCAGCCCTTTCCCCATCCGGTCGAGCGGGCCTTGCGCCTTGATGCCGCCGGTCATGTGGTGATGGACCAGCCTGAACACCTTTCCACCCGGACCCAGGACCTGCCGGAGCGCTATTATGACAGCGGCCAGTTCTACTGGGGGCGGGCGGATGCCTGGCTGGCACGCAAACCGGTCTTTACGGCCCGGTCGGGAGTGATCGTCCTTGCCAGCCATGAGGCCGTGGACATCGATACGCCCGATGATCTGGAGCGGGCGCGGCGCCTCTTTGCGGCAAACCGCAAGGAGGGGGCGTGACGGCACGCATCCTCTTGCGCCCGGACGCATCGCGGGCCTGCGGTGCAGGCCATCTCATGCGCTGCCTGACGCTTGCTGACGCACTCGCGCAAAAGGGTTGGGAGGCGCATTTCGCCTGCCATGAGGCAGACGGGTTCGACCATGGCGTGGTTGTCCGGCGCGGCCATGTGCTCCACACCCTGCCTGCGTATCAGGGTTGGGAGGCGGACGCTGTGGCGGTCGCGCCCCTTGTTGACCGCCTGAAGCCGGACTGGCTGATCGTGGATCATTACGGCCTCGACGCACGATGGGAGCAGGCCTGTGGCCAGCCGCCCGCTCGTGTCGCCGTCATCGACGATCTCGCAGATCGCCCACACGCTGGCGCAGTGCTCTTCGATTCTGGCATCCACCGGCAGGCAGACGCTTATGACGGGCTGGTGCCCGCGCACTGCCGGCGGTTTTGCGGTCCGGCCTATGCCCTGTTACGTCCGGCCTTCGCCGCGCATCGGCAGGTCAGCCTTCGCCGCCGCGCTGCTGGTGGCAAACCTGCGCGCCTGATGCTCGCAATGGGCGGTGTGGACGCAGACAATGTCACGGGCGCAGTGCTGGAGGTTATCGCTCCCGTGTTAGCCGGAAGGGGCATGGCGTTGGATGTGGTTCTGGGCAGCAATGCCCCGCACCGGGCCTCGGTGACCCGTTTTCTCGAAAAGGCGGCGTTCGCTGCGCGCCTGCATGTCGATCTGCCGGACCTTGCCGGGCTGATGGCAGATAGTGACATCGCGATTGGCGCATCGGGCGGCACGGCGCTGGAGCGCCTTTGCCTCGGTCTTCCCAGCCTCGTTTTGTCACTGGCCGATAACCAGCCACCGGCGGCGCAGGCCATAATGGATCTTGGCGCGGGCCTCTATGCGGGCGATGTGCGCGAAGCCGGTTGGCAGCAACGCCTTTTGGCCGGGCTTTCCGGCTGGCTGGATGATCCTGCAGCCCTCAAACCGGTTCCGGCGCGCGCAGCCGCGCTGGTGGACGGTGAGGGCGCGCACCGGGTTGCGGAGGTGCTCCATGAGCGTGGCTGAACCGGTTGTCTCGATTGGCAGGGCAGGGTGGCTGCGTCCCATGACCGATGGGGATCTGGCGCAGGTTCTGGCCTGGCGCAATGCGCCCGCCGTGCGCGCCAACATGTACACGACGCATGAGATTTCGCCTGATGAACATGAGCGCTGGTGGTCGGTCACCCGCGGCGATGCCTCGCGCCGCTACTTCCTCTTCGAGGATGCGGCGGGCGCCTTCGGCGTGGTCGGGTTCACCCGGATAGGCGAGACAGAAGGTGAAGCAGAATGGGCCTTCTATGCCAGCGGCGACGCGCCGCCCGGCACCGGCTCGAGAATGGAGTGGCTGGCGCTGGAGTATGCGTTCTCCACGCTGCAGCTCGACACCCTGCGGTGCGAGGTGCTTGAGCAGAATGCGCGCGTGATCGCGCTGCATGAGCGCTTTGGCTTTCACAGGGTGGAAAAGACCACCCGCCTCGTCGATGGAACGCGCGAAGCAATCATTTACCGGCTTGCCCTAGACCAGCCGGGCTGGGCGAAATTTCGCCAGAGCGCTTTTGACCGCATCACCGCTAGGCAGGCACCGTCATCATGACCGATTTCGTTATCAGTGGACGCCCGATTGGCCCCGGTCATCCGCCCTATCTGATCGCCGAATTGTCGGGCAATCATAACGGGTCGCTGGACCGCGCGCTGGCCATGATCGATGCCGCACGGGACGCGGGCGCCGACGCCGTGAAATTGCAGACCTATCGCGCCGACACGATCACGCTGGATTCCAGTGCGCCCGAGTTCACCATTTCTGAAGGCCTGTGGGCCGGACGGCGCCTCTTTGACCTCTACGCCGAAGCCTCCACGCCCTGGGAGTGGCACGAGGCCCTGTTTGCCCATGCACGCAAGGCCGGGATCACGATATTTTCCTCGCCTTTCGACCATACTGCCGTCGACCTGCTGGAGAGCCTCGGCGCGCCAGCCTACAAGATCGCCTCGTTCGAGCTGGTTGATACGCCGCTGATCCGCCGCGTCGCACAGACGGGCAAGCCGATGATCATGTCGACCGGCATGGCGAGCCTGGAAACCATCGCCGAGGCGGTCGAGACAGCGCGGAGCAATGGCGCGCGCGCCATCACCCTGCTGCGATGCGTCAGCGGTTATCCCGCCCCCGCAGCCGACTATAATCTGGCCACCATGACCGATATGGCCCGGCGCTTCGATACGCTGGCCGGCCTCTCCGACCACACGCTTGATGACACGACCGCCATTGCCGCAGTCGCGCTCGGCGCCAGTATCGTGGAAAAGCATTTCACGCTGGCGCGCGCCGATGGCGGGCCGGATGCGGCCTTCTCGCTGGAACCGGCGGAGTTTGCCCGGCTGGCAAATGCGCTTGCTGTCACGTTCAGCGCCATCGGCACCGTCACTTATGAGGTAAAGGCCAGCGAGGCAGGCAATGTCCAGTTCCGGCGCTCGCTCTACTTTGTACGTGATCTGCCGGCTGGCGCTGTCGTCGGCGAGCAGGACGTGCGTAGCGTGCGGCCCGGTCACGGCCTTGCGCCACGTCACTACGACGCAATCATCGGCCGCCGCCTTGCAAGGCCGGTGCAGTTTGCCCAGCCCTGCCGCTGGGACGATTTCACAGAGTGAACCTGCTGCCTTTAGTAAGCGGGGTCAGGCGGCGTTGCGGGCGTGGGCTTCGACGAAGGTCTTGAATTCACCTGCCATGCGCTTCATGCCGCCCGCCCAGTCGCGATAGCGCTCCCCGGCAAAGGTGCGGCTGCCCGGATACCAGAGCATTTCCTGCTGGCCGAGCATGGTCCACGCGACATTGATCGGGCGGATGAACCAGACAAGCCCGCCAACAGCAGCTGTCAGGTTCGTGGTCGCATTCATCGGCCCCATGACAAGATCACAGGCCTTGCCGAGCGCGGCGACGCCATCGAGATCGTCTTTCAGGTCGATATTCTGCAACTGGTGGATTTTCACACCGAAGCGGGCCTCTGCTTCGGCAAGCTCGTCGCTCACCTCGCCGTATTGCAGGTTGATGAAGACGGCGCCCGGCGTTTTCAGGATGGGCTTCCACATCTCGAAGGGCGCAAAATGTTTGGTGCGCGACGCATCCATCTTCAGCGACTTCCAGAGCAGGCCGACTTTCGGTCCTGTGCCCAGCGCAGCCAGCTCTTTACGAAAATTCGCGACGCGCTGCGCATCAGCTGTCAGGAATCCGGGCTCGGCCGGAAAATCTGTCAGGCGGGAGCGGAAGGCGCGGCACAGATGGCCCATCGGCGTCCACATGTTCGCCTTGCCGTCCTTGAACAGGTCCGGGGCGTGGCGGTGCTGACGGCCTTCGCGCTCGACCGTGTAATGGCGCTCCACGACGGCTTTGGGGAAGGAGCGTTGCAGTAGCGGGATAAGGCGCTTCTCGCACGCAATGCGCAGCTCACCCTCCGGACCGACAGCTTTTTGCGCGTCGTGCAACGTGTTGGCGAACAACACCTCGTCGCCCACCCCCTGTTCACCAACGACCACCAGCGTCTTGCCGGCGAGTTCGGTGGCATCCGCGCCGTCCCAGGGCTTTGCCGGGATCAGGAAGTTCGTCGCAAACCGGTAATGCATGCTCAGGCGCAGGCGGTAGAGGTCCCAGCCCTTTTCCAGCTCGCCCGCCGCCAGCAATGAATGGGAATAGCCGTGTGTGGAGACCACGCGCTCTGACTCTGATTCAGCATTGTCCACGGCGGCCTTGAAATGGGTCAGAGCCCCCGCGACGTCGCCGGTGAGTTCCAGCGCGTGGGCAAGGTTGTGGTGCGCGCGGGCATAGCCGGGGCGCAGGCGCAGCGCCTCGGCGTGAAACGTGATGGCCTCACCGGCCTCGCCGCTTTCCATGACGGTCGTGCCAAGCGCGTTCCACAGATCGGCATTTTCCGGCTCGCCATAGATGGCTTGCCGCAACAGCTCGATGGCATCCTCGAACTTGGACTGGTCGCGCAGGATCGCCGCTAGCTGAACCGCGCCGCCTTGTGCCTTGGGGTTCAGCTTCAGGTGCAGGCGCAGGAATTTCTCCGCGGTAGGCAGCAGGCCGAGCTTGGAGGCGAGAAGCCCGAGGCTCTTGTAGAATTCCGGGTTCGTGGGATCGCGCTGCAGCGCGCGCTCATAGAATTCGAGCGCCTTGGAAAGCCGGCCCAGATGCTCCAGCGCCATGCCCATTGCCTGGTTCACGACAGGGTGGTCCGGGTGGGTATCAAGCAGTTTCAGAACGACGCGGGCCCCCTCGGCGGCCTTGCCCTCGTCGACCAGGCTCATCGCGCGACGCAGCTTCGCGGCGATCTTGGGGTCGGACTTGCCTGCCCCGGCCTTGTCCAGGACGAGGCCCGGAATGGTGCCGGTTTCGGCATCGCGCGGCGGGTTGATGATCTCTTCGACGCCCTTGGCAATTTCGGCATCAAGATCGAGAAGCATCGTCATGTCAGTGTCCTGCAGGTCGCATTTTCAGGGGCTTGAGCCAGAGAGGCCCGCTTCGCTTAAGAAGCTGCTAACAATCGGCAATGTGCAGCTGATGCGGCGTGGGAAACGGTTTCTTCACCCCGTTTGGTGAACATCCCTTTCAAAGGGGGCGCATTCGTGCGCGTAGTGTCCGGGGAGCCATCGTCATGCCGCTCAAGCTGTCCTTGAAACCTGGCGAGAAATTCGTCCTCAACGGCGCTGTCGTGGAGAACGGTGACCGCCGGGCGACACTGGTCCTGCAGAACAAGGCTTCGGTCCTTCGCGAGAAGGACATCATGCAGGAGCATGAGGCCGACAGCCCCGCACGCCGGATCTATTTCCCGGTCATGATGATGTATCTGGAAGGGCGCGCCGAAGGCGCCGTGTACGACCAGTTCGTGCTGCGCATGACCGAGTTCATGGGCGCCCTTACCAACCCGGAAGTGCTTGCAGACTGCGTGGCCGTCAGCCGCGATGTCATGACGGGTGAGTTCTACAAGGCGCTCATCCGCTGCCGCAAGCTGATGACCTATGAGGACCAGCGCACCGGCCGGGCACCGGCCGAAACGAAGGAATAGCCGGCTCATGTCCTACAAGGCCTACCAGACCGCTGCTGCCCGCACCGAAGACCCGCGCTCGACAGAGTACCGGTTGTTCGGACAGGTCACGCGCGCGCTGCTCAGTGCCCGCGAATGCGGCCCGATGCAGCTTTCCCAGCGCGCTGACGCGCTCGACTGGAACCGGCGCATGTGGACGGCTTTTGCGGCGGACTGCTCCAGCGAGGACAACGCCCTGCCGGAATCTCTGCGCGCCGCCATCATTTCGCTGTCCCTGTTTGTGTCCCGCCAGACCAGCGAGGCGATCCGCGATGATGACGCCATCGACACGCTGGTGGAGATCAACCGGACCATCATGCAGGGCCTGGCTCCGCAAGGTCAGGGTGAGGCAAGCGCCGCCTGACCGGCGGTTAGCCAGCATAAGAGCCACGCGAAGGCCGGACGTTGGCGTCCGGCCTTTTTCATTGCCCGAAACACTGGCGTGAATTTGCCGACCTGACACTTGCGGTCCGGCAGAAATGACCGGGCGCGGCTCGCGTGCCTGCCCGCCTGCCATTTCCCCTTAAAAAACATGGGGCTGAAAACCCGTATTGGCGCAGTTGGGCGGCACGGCCTTTGCCATGCGCCTGACAGGACAAAACGTCCGTTTTCCACTTCCAGAATGGAGGAACCCCACAATGAACAATTCTGTGAACACGAACTACGGAGCCATGGTGGCTCTGCAGAACCTGAACAAGACCAACATGCAACTGCAGACGACGCAAAACCGGATCAATACCGGGCTGGCCGTGTCCAGTGCGAAGGATAATGGCGGCATCTACGCCATTGCCCAGCGCATGCGTTCCGATGTGAGCGCCTATGGTGTCGTTCAGGACAGTCTGAACCGCGGCATCTCGACCACTGATGTCAGCCTTGCCGCGGGCGAAGCGATTTCCGATCTGCTCATCGAGATGAAGGAAAAGGCCCTGGCCGCCAGCGACGTGTCGCTGGACACGCCGAGCCGGGTTGCGCTGAACGAGGACTTCATGGCGCTTCGCGACCAGATCGCGTCGATCGTCGAGAATGCCGAGTTCAACGGCCTCAACCTGATCGATGGCAGCGCCACGGATGGCTTTATCGCGCTGGCCAATGCCGACGGCTCCAAGACGATCACGGTGGCGACGGAGGACCTTTCGCTCTCCGGCACCGTCGTGACGCTGACGTCGACGGCATCGTTCGGCACGGCCACCGAGGCGTCGGACATTGCTTCGCAGATCGCCACGTCCCTGGAAAACGTGAACAGCTCGCTTGCGCGTCTGGGCACGATGTCCAAGGCGCTGGAGATCCATCAGACCTTCGTGACCAAACTTTCTGACGCTCTGGAAAGCGGAATCGGCAATCTCGTCGATGCGGACATGGCAAAAGAGTCGGCAAAACTGCAGTCCCTGCAGGTCAAGCAGCAGCTTGGCATCCAGGCATTGTCGATTGCCAACTCGGCGCCCCAATCCGTTCTCAGCTTCTTCCGGTAGAGACAGGATTGAGAGGGCCGTCCCTGACGGGGCGGCCCTCCATTTTTGCCTCACGCTACAGTTAATTTTTTGTTAGTAAATTATTGAAATTACGAGAAATTAGTGATTCGATAACCGGCAGGTTTTGCCGGTTCGGCAAATTCTGCCGGGTAAATTGGCATCAGGGCGGCAATTTTTGCCGGGCCGGCTTGAAGCGGAAAATATTCTCTATCTCCGAAGCGTCTGAAAAGACGGCATTTTTCAGAAAATTCGTGGGCGCCACCGCAAACTGGCCCCGCCCTTGCTGAGCAGTGTCCGGGTCAGAAGACCTGGCACGCAAAACGCGCGTCACACCATAGAACGTGAAAGGAGCCAAGAAATGGCTAGCGTTAATACGAATCCGGGCGCGATGGTTGCCCTGCAAAACCTCAACCGTACCAATTCCGAACTGCAAACCGTCCAGAACCGGATCAACACCGGTCTTGCGGTTTCGTCTGCCAAGGACAATGGCGGCATCTACGCCATTGCTCAGAGCATGCGTGCAGAAGTCGGCGGCCTGCGCGCCGTCACCAACTCCCTCGATCTTGCTGTTTCCACCGTCGACGTAGCCCTGGCGGCTGGCGATGCCATCTCCGACCTGCTGGTCGAGATGAAGGAAAAAGCCCTGGCCGCGTCGGACACGTCGCTGGACAGCGGTTCGCGTACGGCTCTTGACGAAGACTTCAAGGCTCTGCGCGATCAGATCGCCACGATCGTGGAAAACGCCGAATTCAATGGCACGAACCTCATCGACGGTTCTGTCACGGGCGGCATCTCGGCTCTGGCCAATGCGGCTGGCTCCAACACGATCGACGTCGTCGACGAAGACATGTCGCTGTCTGGCGGCATCGTTTCGTTCTCTGCCGGCACCGACATCAGCACGCAAACGCTGGCTGCCGCTGCCGTCACCTCGATCGATACGGCACTGACCAACCTGAACTCGGCGCTGTCGCGTCTGGGTACCGGTGCGAAGTCGCTGGAAATCCACAAAACGTTCGTCAGCAAGCTGTCGGATACCCTCGAGAAGGGTATCGGCAACCTTGTCGACGCCGATCTCGCGAAGGAATCGGCCCGTCTGCAGTCCCTGCAGGTCAAGCAGCAGCTTGGCATCCAGGCGCTGTCGATCGCCAACTCCGCACCGTCCACGGTGCTGGGCTTCTTCCGCTAGGTTAGTGGTGGGGAGAGTGGCGGGAGCATTACGTGGGGTTCTGCTCCCGCCGCTTTCTTTTGACGGATTTGCTGGCCTTCGGGCGATGTAGAGGACTGAAATCAACCAAGGGGACAGGGACAACTGCTGGTCGCAGTGTCAGCCTGGAAAGACCATGAATGCACTGGCTCCAATATCAGGACGCGAACTCGTCGTGCCGGTCGCCGGCATCGCGATGAATACCGCTCCGGTCGAAACCGGTGCCATGGCGGTCCTTGCGGTTGAAACATCTTCCCGCCAGTCCGGGTCCGATACCCGCGACACGCTGCGCCAGAGCGAAATCATCGAACAGATGCGCGCCGAACTCAGCGCCAATGCCCGTACCCGTCTTCAGATCGAACGCGACGAGGACGGCGGGAGCTTCATCTACAAGCTGATGGACCCGGAAACCGGCGAGACGCTGCGCCGCTGGCCACCAGAGAGCTTTGGCGATCTGGTCAGCTTCCTTCAGGGCCAGGATGGCGGCCTCGTCAACGAGCAGGCCTGAACAGGCTTCCCGCCCGGCAGAAATTTACCAGTTGAGACGGGAAAATTTGCCTCTGCGGCATGTTGCATGCCGTGAGGGAGTTGCCTCGCATACTCCCAAGCAGCTGAAAATAATGGCCTAATCGCGAATTAGCCGTGATGGCCCCGCTCTTGCTGTGTGCCTTCCAGACGGGCTGCCAAAAGGCGGCGGGATTCTGGGAGAAGACCAATGGCGCTGAGCGTCCAGACGAATGTTTCGGCAATGCTGGCATTGCAGAACCTCAACAAGACCAACATGGACCTGCAGACCACGCAGAACCGGATCAATACCGGTCTGAAAGTGGGCGGCGCGAAGGACAACTCTTCGGTCTTCGCCGTAGCGCAGTCCATGCGGGCCGATATCGGAGCGCTCGGGTCGGTGAAATCCTCGCTCGACCGGGCCGTGTCGATTGGTGACGTGGCGCTTGCGGCCGGCGAGGCGATTTCCGACCTCCTGATCGAAATGCGTGAAAAGGCGACAGCCGCGATGGACGCCTCCATCGACAGCTTTGCTCGCGCTGCCTACGACAGCGACTTCAAGGCACTGGTCAACCAGATCCAGGTCATCCTGCAAAATGCCGATTTTGACGGCGCAAACATGCTGAATGGCTCGATCACCGGCGGGATTGCGTTCCTAGCCGATGCTGATGCCGCCCGCTCGGTCACGCTGAGCACGCAGGACATGAGCTTCTCCGGCGCGATCATCACCTTGTCCTCGACGGCGAGCCTCGGCACGGTCACGCTCGCGGCCAGCGCGGTCTCCTTCGTGAACGAGAGCCTCGACAATGTGAACGCGGCGCTTGCGC
>NZ_JBQLZR010000211.1:0-24473 GCF_052168375.1 Glycocaulis sp. | reverse complement strand
CACACCTATGGGCGCGAGCTTGGCCTCGCCTTCCAGCTGGTGGATGACGCGCTCGACTACGGGGGCCTGGCAGCCATGCTGGGCAAGAATACCGGCGATGATTTCCGCGAAGGCAAGATCACCCTGCCCGTCGCCATGGCACTGGAAGCGGCAAACGCCGACGAGCGCGCTTTCTGGACCCGCACGCTGGGCGAAAAGAACCAGACCGGTGACGACCTTGATGCGGCGATAGCGATACTGCGCCGCCATGGCGCGCTCGACGAAACGCTGGCGCAGGCGCGTGGCCATGCCGGGCGGGCACAGGCGGCGCTGAGCGTGTTTCCGTCAAATGACTGGACTGCCGCGCTGTCTGCGCTGGCGGAGTTCGTGGTCGACCGGGCCTACTAGAGCGCAGCAGAGGCGGCACGGCGTCCGCCCAGTAGATACAGCGCGCAGCACACACCAAGCATCAGTATGAAGGCCAGAACCGGGGCCAGTCCGCCCAATTGCAGGGCCGCAAGGCCTGCCAGCACGCACAGCGCCGAAACGGCGCCATAGGCAAGCGCGATACGCGCATGGCTCCAGCCCGACGCGATAAGGCGCTGGTAGAGATGCTCGCGGTGAGCTTCCAGATCGAGCCGCCCTCCGGCTGCCCGGCGCGCCATGGTCAACAGCACATCGGCGAGGAAGGGCAGGATGAAAAGCGGTGCCAGCCACAGCGCACCGGAAAAGCCCTGCCCGGCGAGCGCCAGCGCCCCGCCTGCATAGAGCGCCCCGGCGCTCAGCGATCCACCATCACCGGCAAACACCCGCGCCGGAGGCCGGTTGAAGAGAAGAAACCCGGCAAGGCCGCCTGCCAGCGCGGCTCCGGCAAAGCTCGCTTCCAACTGGCCCGCAGCGAGGCCAGCGATAACAAGCCCGATACCGGCCGGGATAAGCCCGGCAGCCAGCATGCCGTCAGAGCCGTCCATGAAATTGACGGCATTGACCACCACAAAGATGAAGAGCGCAGCACCGGCAAGGGCCACCCAGTAAGGCAGCGCGAGATAAAGCGTCTCGTTGAGCGCGATATAGGACGGCACGCCGATCAGCGCGCCAGCCCCCAGCGCCGCGAGGGCCATCACCGCGAATTTCACTCTTGGCGCAAGGCCCAGCAGGTCATCAGCCGCGCCCAGCCCGCCCAGAACCATGACCAGCATCAGGATGGCGGCTGCGCTGCCCGCCGGCAGTGGCAGAAAGGCCAGCACGATCGCAACTGCACCGGCACCTGCAAGGATGCCGATACCGCCGCCGCGCGGCGTCGGGTCGTCATGCAGGGAGCGGTGGCCGGGCATGTCCAGCACACCGGCCTTCCAGACCAGCGCCGTCACCCCGGCACTGATGATGGCCGCGAGAGCGAGGCAGGCAACCAGCATCACGCCCATCAGGCTGCTCCGCCAAGGCGAACAGGCCGGGTGATCCAGTGCGGGCGGGACGCACCAAGGCGCGCGCCTGCCTCCTGTGCCAGCTCGAAACTGTCATAGAGCGCAAAGCAACTCGCACCGGAACCGGACATGCGCACGAGCCGGGCATTGCGGGCGGCATCGAGCGCTTCAAGCACCTCACCGATCACGGGCGCGAGGCTGCGCGCCGGAGCCTCAAGATCGTTGCGGCCGTCCTTCAGGAGCGCGAAAGCCGACGGTGCATCGCCCGCCACCGGCAAGCGATCGAGCGGCGTGATGTGCGGCTGGCCGCCTGCAGCATCAAAGGCGCGGAACACGTCCGGTGTGGCGACCGCCTTTCCGGGATTGACGATCAGCGCTGCCAGTTCCGGCCAGGCCGCAAGAACGCGTATCTCCTCGCCAATCCCCTCCATCAGGAGCGGGCGCGACCAGACGCAGGCGGGTACATCCGCGCCCACCACGCTGCCGATCTCGGCGAGCGCACGGGTGGAAAAGCCCAGATCCCAGAGCGAATTGAGACTGCGCAAGGCAGCGGCGGCATCTGCCGATCCGCCGCCCATGCCCGAGGCAACAGGCAATTGCTTGTAGAGGACGAGGCTGGCGCCGAGATCGGGGCGCTCTGCTGCGGCCCGCAACGCCCAGGCCGCCTTCAGGACCAGATTGTGCTGGTCATCGGCAAGCGCGGCGGCGTGCGGTCCCTCGATGCGCAAGGACAGGCCCGGGGCCGGATTGGCCTGCAGCGTGTCGCCCCAATCGGCAAAGACCACAAGGCTTTGTACCGGGTGATAGCCGTCCGCGCGCGGCGCGCCGGCCCGCAAGGTCAGATTGATCTTGGCCGGGGCGAAGGCCGTCAGGCCTGCCGGAGTGCCAGCACTCATTCGATATCCTCGGGCGCGCCATCCATGCCCCCGGTGAGGCGTGCTTCCAGCAGTTCTCGCTCGCGCGGATCAGATGTCAGGTCGAGCGCGCGCTGCCACTGGAAACCCGCTTCCAGCGAGCGGCCCGACCGGGCATAGGCATCGCCCAGATGCCAGTGGATGGTCGCGTTGGCAGGGGAAAGCTCGACGGCGCGCTCCAGCCATCCAATGGCTTCCTCATACTCGCCGAGTTTGAAATGCCCCCATCCAAGACTGTCCAGAATGGCGCCATTATCGGGTGCCAGTTCGGCCGCGCGTTCAACCAGTGCGAAGCCTTCGGCCACCCGCTCGCCCAGCACAATCCAGTTATAGCCCAGATGATTGAGGACACGCGGCTCGTCAGGTTCGAGAGCCAGCGCTTCGAGAAAACCCGCCTCTGCGCCCGCCCAGTCGCCTGCAATCTGCAGGCAGATGCCGCGATAGAAGTGGTGGCGCCAGTCCATCGCTTCGCCGTTTGCCTCGCGCGCAGCGATGACGGCGTCGTATAGCTCCAGTGCATCGTCGCAATGGCCCGTCAGGCGATAGATGTCCGCCAGGAGAAGGCGCGGCTGCTCGCCCAGATCATCAGAGGCGAGCGTACGGGCGCGCGCCAGCGCGTCGGTCTCGTCACCGCGCCGGAACAGCGTCCAGGCCGCGTCCACGCGCGCCTGTTCGGTGAAATGGGGCCCGTTCACGGAATCAAAGGCGGCAACCGCATCCTCTTCCAGGCCCAGCCGGTCGAGCACGGTCGCCAGCAGCATGGTGTTGCGGTCAAATTCCGGATCAATGCTCTGGATGATGCGCAGATAGAGGGCGGCATACTCGGCGGGCGCAGAGGCGTTGAGCATGGCAGAGGGCGCAAACATGGCGCGGGCCGCCGCCTGTGACGGGGTGAAGCGCGCTGGCGCACGACCGCCTGCCTCCAGCCTTGCCATGGCTGCGGCAACTTCCGGGTCGCGCTCATGGCTCGCCCGTTCGAGATGGATGCGATAGAGGCGGCGCGCCTCGTCGCGGCGGCCCTGCCGCTCGAAAAAGCCGCCCCTGACGACGGTGGAGAAACCCTCCATGTCGAGGCCGGAATAGGCGGCACGGTAGGCTTCGTCTGCGGCTTCCATCCGCCCCGCGGCTTCCAGGATCATGCCCCGGTGCAGCATCAGATGCCCGGTCAGCCCGGCCGAGGCTGTGACTGGCCTGTCAGCGGCTTCAGCCGCGCGGCCGGCCTCGACCAGCATCCAGTCGTCCAGCATGGACGAGACCATCGCGCCGAAAGGCCCGAACGGATCGTCCAGTTCCTGTGCAGGTCCGCGAACGCGTCCTGTCAGCGCACCACCCTTCAGATAGACATGCGCAAGCTGGAGCCCCTGGGGCCGGTCACCGGCGGCTCTGGCCGCGTTGTCCGCGCGCGCAAAATCCCCCGCCAGCAAGGCGGAATAGAAGGCGCGTTCCGACAGGAGTTCGGAATCCGGTTCCTGACTGAAGGCCTCGGCGTAGAGGCGCGAGGACTGCGCGGTTTCGCGTGTCGAGCCCGCATAGCGCGCCGCGAGGAACGCGCCATAGGCGTTGGGCTCGTCCTCTTCTGCGAAATGCACCGGCATGGCGCACGCCACCGCCAGCACCGGCAGGCACAGGGCTGCGCGCAGCCAGCCGTTCAGCAGGCGAGCCGGACGAAACGCGGTTTTGCTACATGTTGGGGTAGTTAGGGCCACCGGCTCCCTCAGGCGTTGTCCAGTTGATGTTCTGGTTCGGGTCCTTGATGTCGCAGGTTTTGCAGTGGACGCAGTTCTGGGCGTTGATGACGAATTTCGGCTCAGACCCTGCCTCCTCGACCCACTCATAGACCGCTGCCGGGCAATAGCGCGCGGACGGCCCGCCATAGACATCGTGCTCGCTGGATTTCTGCAGCGCCATGTCGGCCACCTTCAGGTGGATGGGCTGATCTTCCTCGTGATTGGTGTTCGAGATGAAGACCGAGGAGAGGCGGTCAAAGGTCAGCACGCCATCGGGCTTGGGATAATGGATCGGCTTGCACTGGGCTGCCGGCTTGGTCGCGGCATAGTCCGGGCCGCTATGGTCCAGCGTGCCGAAGATGGAGAAGCCGAACAGCTCGTTCGTCCACATGTCGAGGCCGCCAAGGCCGACACCGATCAGCGTACCCCACTTGGTCCAGAGCGGCTTGACGTTGCGAACCTTCTTCAGCTCCGCCTTCACCCAGGAGGCATCGTAGGCGGCCTCATAGGCATCAAGCGTGTCGTGCTGGCGGTTTTCACCGAGCGCGGCAAAGGCCGCCTCGGCGGCCATCATGCCGGTCTTCATAGCGTTATGGCTGCCCTTGATGCGCGGCACGTTCACAAAACCGGCCGAACAGCCGATCAGCGCGCCGCCCGGGAAGGTCAGCTTGGGCACGGACTGGAAACCGCCCTCGGTAATGGCGCGCGCGCCATAGGAGAGACGCTCTGCGCCCTCCAGCACCGGCGCGATATCGGGATGCGTCTTCAGGCGCTGGAACTCGCCGAACGGGAAGAGGTTCGGGTTTTTGTAGTTCAGGTGAACGACGAAACCGATGGCGACCAGATTGTCGCCGAAATGGTACATGAAGGAACCACCGCCCGTGTCGTTCGACAACGGCCAGCCCATGGTATGCATGGCCAGGCCCTTCTTGTGGTTCTCCGGCTTCACGCGCCAGAGTTCCTTCATGCCGAGCCCGTATTTCTGCGGCTCGCGGCCCTCATCCAGGTTGAAGCGCTTGATCAGCTGCTTGGAGAGATTGCCGCGCGCGCCTTCGGCAAAGAGCGTGTACTTGGCGCGCAATTCCATGCCCGGCTGGTACATGTCCTTCTGGCTGCCATCGCGCGCCACGCCCATATCGCCCGTGATGACGCCCTTGATGACGCCGTCTTCCTCGATCAGCGAGGCGGCCGGGAAGCCGGGATAGATCTCGACGCCCATGCTTTCTGCCTTGGCGGCGAGCCAGCGGCACAGATTGCCCAGCGAGCCGATATAGCAGCCATGATTGTGCATGAAGCCCGGCATCGCAAAGCCGGGGAAGGTGACAGCCGCCGCCTCGCCCAGCGCTACGAACTTGTCGTCGGTCACTTCGGTGTCGAAGGGCTGGTCGGGATCGTCGCGCCAGTCGGGGAAGAGTTCGTCGAGCGCCTTGGGGTCAAACACCACGCCGGAGAGAATGTGAGCACCGATCTCGGAGCCCTTCTCGATCACCGCAACCGAGACCTCGCGGCCCTCGGCTTCGGCCAGCTGGCGTATGCGGATCGCCGCAGCAAGGCCGGCAGGCCCGCCACCGGCAATCACCACATCGTATTCCATTGCGTCGCGCTCGATTTGGCCGTCAGCCATGATGCCTCCCGTCAATCAATCTTCCCGCGCAAAGCACTTGTGTGAGTGGTTGTTGCCAGCGTTTGCGCGAGGCCCTGTCCCGTCTTAGCTTACACCTTGCCATTGAGCTAGGGCGTCAGCCCTGCTGCACCAGCAAAAAGCGCAGAGCGCGGACAGTTTCACCTTCGCCAGACCGGACACCCGATACATGCCCCCTTCCCCGCCCATGACCGAAGCCGGAGCGCTCGCTGCGCTCAAAGGCCTTGTCGGCTGGTGGAGCGATAGCGGGATTGAGGTGGATATACCCCCTGCCCCGCCGCCCGCTCTGCGCAAGGCCGCGCCAGAGCGCCGGACCGCACCGGCAGCGGCACGCTCTGCGCCCGCCGCACCGGAAGTGCCCGCGCAGGATGGGCGCGCCATGGCCAGGTCCGCCACCAGCATCGTGGCCCTTAAGGCAGCTGTGGAGAGCTTTGACGGGTGCGAGCTGAAACGCACCGCCCGCAACATGGTCTTTGCCCGCGGCAATCCGGACGCGCCCTTGATGGTGATCGGTGAAGGGCCGGGTCAAGACGAGGACCGCGAGGGCCTGCCCTTTGTCGGCAAGGCCGGGCAGATGCTGGACCGCATGCTGGCCGCCATCGGTCATGGCGAGGATAATACCTACATCACCAATGTCGTGTTCTGGCGTCCGCCGGGAAACCGAAAGCCGTCATCCGACGAGATCGAGCTGTGCCGCCCCTTTGTCGAGCGCCATATCGCGCTGGCGAGGCCGAAACTGATCCTTCTGGCGGGCGGGGTCTCCACCGAAGCCCTTTTGGGGCGCAATGACGGGATCACCGCCATTCGCGGCCAATGGTCCGAGGTACGTGTGGAGGGGCATTCTGCGCCCGCCCTGCCGATCTTCCACCCGGCCTTCCTGCTGCGCCGGCCGCAGGAAAAGGCCAAGGCCTGGGCCGATCTGCTGATGCTGGCGGAACGGCTGGAGGAGCTGGGTTAGGCCTCGTCCACATCGGCCAGCTCGCGCAGGTACGCGATGCGGCCAAGCCCGCTTTGCGATAGCCGCGCTTCGAGATCGCTGCGCGTATGCGCGCTTGACCAGCGAATTCCGTCAAACAGGCCGGCGGGCGCAGACGTCAGGGCCAGCAGCCAGTAGCCGCCATCACTTGCAGGCCCGATGACCGCGTCATGGCGCTTGAGAAGCGTGAAAGCACGGGCGATATCGCGCCGTGTGATGTCCGGCGCATCGGTGCCGATCACGGCGATGGGAAGCGCCCTTCCCCTTTTCTTCCCCCGTTCACGGGGGGAGTGCCCCCGCAGGGGGCGAGGGGGGGACATTCTTGAGACAATATCGCCCCTCCGGCCTTCCAGGCCACCTCCCCCGCAAACGGCGGAGGAAACCTTTCCTGCACCAGCAAACACCCTTGCCTGACGCTCGCCCAGATCGCCGGAGCCTTGCGGCCAGCGCGGCAAATTACCGGGCCATGCAGGGCCGAAATTGCGGCTGATCGCATTGTCCGGGCTGACCGCCAGCACGGTTTGCCAGCGCGCAGGATCGCGCACCCGGCGCAAGATCTTCGCGGTCATGGCGCGATAGGCGCGCCACGCCATCACCTTGCCGATGCCGGCGGCAAGGCGCGTCTTGGCCCCGCCAATCACTGGCGCTCGGGCAAAGACGATGAGGCGGGCCCTAACCGGCAAGGGCGTCCCGGAACAGCGTCAATGTGCGCTGCCAGGCAAGGGCGGCGGCATCGGCGTCGTAGCGCGCAGGCGAGGTATCGTTGAAGAAGGCGTGCTGGGTGCCCGGATAGACGAAGGACTGGAAATCCACGCCGGCCGCTTCCAGCGCTTCGGTCCATGCCGGCATGCCCGCATTGATGCGCTCGTCCAGCTCGCCATAGTTCAGCAGGAGGCGCGCCTCAATGGCGCTGGCACCGGAGGCATCAGGCGCCGAGCCATAGAACATCGAACCGGCGTCCAGCTGCGCATCGGCGACGGCCACGCGGTTGACCATCGAGCCGCCCCAGCAAAAGCCGATAATGCCGGTACGGCCATTGCCCTGCGGATGGGTGCGCAGCCATTCGAGCGCGGCAAGCGCATTGGCGAGGGTATCGTCTGCCGACAGCGTACCGATCATCTCGCGTGCCTGATCGGGGTCCTGCGGCGTGCCGCCTGCGGGGCTGAGGAAATCGAGCGCCAGCGCCAGGAAGCCCTCGGCGGCGAAGCGGCGGGCAATGTCCTCGATATGCGGGTTCAGACCCCGGTTTTCATGAACCACGAGTACGGCGCCAAACGGACCCTCGCCTGCAGGCACGGCCAGATAGCCTTCAAGGCCGTGCTGGCCGCCCGGCACGGAAACGCGCGCGGCAGAAAGGCGTGCATCGTCCTCGCCGATGGTCTGCGCACTGGCCGAGCCCGGCTCGATCAGGGGCAGAAGCGCGGCCGCCGCAGCGGCGCTGCCGGTCAGCGTGGCCAGGCCATCGAGAAACGCCCGCCGGTCCAGCGTCTTGTGGGCATAGGCATCGTAGAGATCGATAGCCGCTTGCGGCACGTCAGGTTTCCGGTCGAGGGTCATGGCGCGCTATCCTTTTCGGTGTGCGAGGCAGCAGAAGCTAGGTCGCTGCGACGCCGGCGTCGAGCCTGATAGGCCCTCGCCAGCGTTTCGGGGTCCGCGCCCAGAAAATAGCGCGCCAGCAGGACCAGATTGGCCGCCGAACGGCGCATATAGCCTTCTTCGCGAAAGCGCTGCGCGCTGGTGATGGCGCGGGCGGACACAGGCACCAGGCGCCGGGAACCGATGCGCCGGACAAGGTCCACATCCTCGAACAGGCGCATCCGGCCATACCCGCCAAGCGCCCGGTAGAAGCCGGCCCGGATGAGCAGGCCCTGATCGCCATAGGGCAGACGCAAGATTGCGCAGCGCGCCGCCACAAAGCGCTCCAGACGGCGGGCGGCGGGGCTGTCATCGTCTAGCGCGAAGCGGAAATAGCCCGCCCTGTCGGCCCCGGCATGGGCCGTCATGAACGCTTTTACCGCACGCGCCCAGCCCGCTTCCAGCCGGGTATCGGCGTGCAGGAAGAGAAGCCAGTCATCCTCGTCCATCCCCTCAATCGCGCGCGCGGCGCCAGCGGCCAGCTGCACGCCCCGGCCTGGCAGGCTGCGCACGATGTCAAATCCGCGCGAGCGGGCAAAATGCAACGTCTGGTCCGACGAACCGCCATCTGCCAGCACCCAGTGCGAGACCAGCCCGCAGGCAATCGCCGGCTCCAGCGCGGCGAAGGTTTCCGGCAGGGAGGCCGCGGCATTGAGAGCCGGTATGACAATTGTGAGCTGTCTCATGGGCGACATATCGCGCACGGGAACAGGGCCTCGTCAAATTCATTTTGTTCTTGAAATGTTCTTTTTCCTGAGTCACATCTCGGCCATGCCCACGATCATTCCTGCCCGCCAGTCAGACGCCCTGCCCGAGCCCTTCCGGCCATCCGGACGGGGCGCGAAATCCAATGCTTCGGGCAGGTTTGAAAGCACGACATCGGAGCCGGTCGATGATGGCTGGCACAGCGAGGCACCGGCCCGGAAGCTGAAAACCACACTGATCCGCGATGCGGCGCGCACCATCATCACCACTAATGACAGCCCCGATATCAGTTTCGAGCAGTCGGTGAACCCGTACCGGGGCTGCGAGCATGGCTGCATCTACTGCTTTGCCCGGCCCAGCCACGCCTATTGGGGATATTCGGCCGGTCTCGATTTTGAAAGCGTCATCTTCTTCAAGCCGGGTGCGGCGGAGCTATTGCGCAAGGCGTTCTCGCGGCGGGGCTATGAGCCACGAACGCTCGCCATGGGGTCGAATACCGATCCCTATCAGCCGGTGGAGCGCGAACTGCGCATCACGCGCTCGGTCCTGGAAACCTGCCTCGCCTATCGCCATCCGGTCAGCATTATCACCAAGTCGGCGGGCGTGCTGCGCGATATCGACCTGCTGGGTGCGCTCGCCGGGCAAGGCCTTGCCCATGTCGCGATCTCGGTGACCACACTCGATCCCAGACTTGCCCGGACGATGGAGCCGCGCGCCTCCACACCTGCCCGCCGCCTGGATGCGATCTCGAAGCTGGCTGGCGCGGGAGTACCGGTCAGCATCTTCACCTCGCCCATGATACCTGGCCTCAATGACCATGAACTGGACGCGTTACTGGAAGCCGGGGCGAAGGCCGGCGCCAGCCATGCCAGCTATGTCCTCTTGCGCCTGCCGCTGGAGGTGGAACCGCTTTTTCGCCAGTGGCTGGCAGTTGAGCGCCCGCTTTCGGCAAAGAAGATCATGGGGCTGATCGAGGGGACACGCGGCGGCAAGGCCTATGACAGCCGCTTTCACGCCCGCATGCGCGGTGAAGGCCCGGTCGCGGATCTGATTTCGAAACGCTTTGCCCGCGCCTGCCGTGCCAACGGCCTGTCGCGCAAGGTGGCGCCCCTGCGCACCGATCTCTTCCAGGTACCCGAAAAGGAAAGCGATCAGCTGAGCCTGTTCTGATCTCGACCCGGCAAAGGACAGGACCTATCAACCGGGGTCCCCCGCCCCGACGGGGGACCCAGTCTTTCACGCAAGATTGCACCGGCACAGCGGCTGAACTTTTCTCTGGGTCCCCGCTCGGGGGCGGGGACCCCGGCAGGAAAAGCCCGCCTTATCCCTTTACCCCTCCTGCGCAGCGCCCTAGCAACACGTCATGGGAGCACCACAAATCATTGCAGGCGTGGACGAGGCCGGGCGGGGACCACTGGCCGGCCCCGTAGTTGCTGCGGCGGTCATTCTGCCTTTGCACTTTTCCGCGCTGGCGGCGCTTGCCGATTCCAAGACGCTGAGCGCGAAGCGGCGCGAGGCTCTGGCTATCATCATCCGGGCCGAGGCCCTTGTCGGGGTCGGGATTGCCGAACCCGACGAGATCGACCGGGTGAATGTGCTGGAAGCAACAATGCGGGCCATGTGCCGGGCCGTGGATCATCTTTCTGTTACGCCCGACCTTGCCATCGTGGATGGAAATCGCCTGCCGCCGCTGAGGTGCGAGGCGCGCGCCATCATTGGCGGCGATGGTCTGGAACCGGCCATTTCAGCGGCCTCGATCATCGCCAAGACAGTGCGTGATGCCCTGATGCAGCGCGCAGCGCAGCGCTGGCCCGGCTATGGCCTGGAAGGCCACAAGGGCTATGGCGCAGCCACGCACATGCAGGCCCTGCAGGCGATTGGCGCCAGCCCGATCCATCGCTTCAGCTACCGGCCCGTGAGAGAGGCCGCAGAAAAAACTGCACAAGCGTGATTCGCGCTTAACCCCTCGTTAGCCGTATCATTTCAAGCCTTTTGCACCGGGCACAAACGAGGGTGGAACTGGTGTCAACAAGCTTGCCGATAAATCAGGTCCTGCACGGGAACTGCGTGGAGATCATGCAGACCCTGCCAGACAACAGTGTCGACCTGATCTTTGCCGACCCGCCCTACAACCTCCAGCTCGGCGGGGAATTGCACCGTCCGGACAATTCGCGCGTCGATGCAGTCGATGCCGAATGGGACCAGATTGGCGGGTTCGACGAGTACGACCTGTTCACCTGCGGGTGGCTGGAAGAGGCGCGCCGCATCCTGAAGGATGATGGCGCCCTGTGGACGATCGGCAGCTATCACAACATTTTCCGCGTCGGCACCTTCCTGCAGGATATGGGCTTCTGGGTGCTCAATGATGTCATCTGGCGCAAGTCCAACCCGATGCCGAACTTCAAGGGCACGCGCTTTACCAATGCCCACGAAACGCTGATCTGGGCAGCCAAGCACAAGACCAGCAAGGTCACGTTCAACTATGCCGCGATGAAATCGCTCAATGACGGGGTGCAGATGCGCTCCGACTGGACGCTGCCGATCTGCTCGGGCGCGGAACGGCTGAAAGCCGGTGACGGGCGCAAGGCCCACCCGACGCAGAAGCCCGAAGCCCTGCTGCACCGTGTTTTGCTGTCCACGACCCATCCCGGCCAGGTCGTGCTGGACCCGTTCTTCGGCACGGGCACTACGGGCGCCGTCGCCCGCAAGCTGGGCCGCAAGTTCATCGGTATCGAGGCCGATGAAGCCTATGTGACGCTGGCGCGCCAGCGTATCGATGCGATCTGCCCCGGCGATGCGAGTGCGCTTCAGGTGACCGCGTCCAAGCGCTCCCTGCCACGCATTCCGTTCGGCAATCTGGTTGAAGCCGGCCTTATCAAGCCGGGCGACACGCTGTTCTGCGCGCAAGGCCGGCGCACCGCGCGCGTGCGTGCCGACGGATCGGTGACAGGCGGCGGCGAAACCGGCTCCATCCACCAGGTGGGCGCGGCGGTACAGAACGCGCCGTCCTGCAATGGCTGGACATTCTGGCATGTCCGCCGAAACGGCACGCTGCAACCCATCGACGTGCTGCGCAGCCGTATCCGCGCCGAGATGGAAGAGGCCTGATATATCAGCTCTGCTTGCTGGTCCCGACAAGCGCTTTCCCGGCGACAGCCGGGAACCAGTATAAAGCTGGGCACCGGCTTACGCCGGTGAAACGCGGTCTCAACTGTACCTCCTGGCTTGAAGCCAGTTCCTACAAAGCCACCTGTACCGCTTTCTTCATGACGGTCGGCAGGCCTGCTGCCCGTATCGGATGCACCTTCACCCAGGCCATGCCTTCTGGCGCTTTCGCGCCTTCGGGCAATGACACCGCGAGAACTTGCAGGTGCAGTTCGAAATGGGTGAAGACATGGCGCACTGCGCCAGCCGCCTGCCAGTCCCCCGCAAAGGGCGCGGCCAGCTGCAAGGATGGCAAGGCGGCGCGATCCTCCACCCAGTGCGTACCCGGCACCTCCAGCATGCCGCCCAGCAGGCCCTTGTCGGGCCGGGTGCGCACCAGAACCTCGCGCGCCTGCCCCGCCCCCCGCAGCGCAACGAAGGCAAGGCCATGGCGGATGGGTTTTGCCGCCTTTGGCAGTTTGACCGGAAAGCGTTCAGCATCGCCCGCGGCGCGCGCGGCACAAAAGCTCGACCACGGACAGGCATCACACGCGGGCGCTCGCGGGGTGCAGATGACCGCACCGAGATCCATGATGGCTTGGGCATAATCGCCGGGCCGGTCCGGGTCGGCGAGACTGCTGGCGTATGCGCGTATCTGCGGCTTCGCCTTCGGCAGGGGTATGTCGATGCGGAACATGCGCGTGATGACCCGCTCCACATTCGCATCGACCACGCTTGCGGAAAGGTTGAAGGCCGCGGCGCGGATGGCGTGCGCGGTGTATTCGCCAATACCTGGCAAGGCTCGCAGCCCCTCCAGCGAGCTGGGGAAAATTCCGCCCAGTTCCGACGACACAGCTATGGCGCAGGCGTGCAGGTTGCGCGCCCGGGCGTAATAGCCAAGCCCTGCCCACTCGGCCATCACCGCCTCGCGCGGGGCGGCGGCAAGATCATGCACGCCCGGCCAGCGCGACAGGAATTTCGCGTAATAGGGCGCGGCATGGGCGACCGTCGTCTGTTGCAGCATGATTTCCGACAGCCACACCGCATACGGGTCAGCCGTGCATCCCGCCTCGCGCTCTTCAGGCCGGATACGCCACGGCAAGGAGCGCCCTTCCGCATCGTACCAGGCCAGCAGGCGCGCACGCGCTTGCTCAATTTCGCGCAACCGAAGGCTTGCTCCTTCAGCGGGGTTTGCAGACACTGTGCTCATGGATGAAAGCTGGAAACAGGACGGCCAAAAGGCAATCACGCAGCGCAGGCGCATTGCCCCGCGCAACGACGCGATTTCGCGCGCGGAAGCTGATCTCTGGGCGGTCGATCATCGCGGCAAGCCCGCCATCAAGCCCCCTCCGCAGGCAGGCCTTGCCATGGCGCGGGTCCTGCGCCCGCTGGCGCGCGCCTTCGGCCCCGGCGTGTCGGAACTGGAAGAACACTGGAGCGCGATTGTGGGCGAGGCGCTGGCACGCTGGTCCAGCCCGGAAAAGCTGCAAGCCGGGGCACTGGTGGTCCGCGCGCGCGGCCCGGCCGCTGCCCTGATCGAAGCCCAGTCGGCTGTCATTCTGGAGCGTGTCGCGCAGTATGCGGGCAAGACGCCCCGGCGCCTTCGCATCGTTCAGGGCTCACTGGCCGCCCCTGCCGGTCCGGTCCGGCGCGCGGCAAGCCAGGTTATCAGGCGCAGCGAGCCCTTGCCCGAACCGCCAGCCGACCCTGCAGAGCGCCTGGCTGCGGCCCTGGCAGACTTCGAGGCGGCCGTCAGGGAGCGGGAGGGGAGGCGCTAGCCTGCATCCGCCTCGATATGCAGGCGCACGGTCACGGATGGTGCAACCTCGGACCAGCTGGAACTGCCCACGCCAAAGTCCGCCCGCACGATTTCCAGCGTGCCTTGCGCGACGGCCCGGCCATTTTCGATCTCGACCGTGAACGGCAGGACGGCATCGCGCGTCTCGCCTTTCAAGGTGAGCTGGCCGCGCGCTTCATAGCCATCTCCAGCCGCGACAATTTCGTCGGAAATGAAAACGATCTCGTCATGCTGATCAGGCGCAAGCCCGTCCCGGCTGACGAGAGCGGATTGGTATTCGCGGTTCGACATGGAGCCGGACGCCGCGCTGACGCGAGCCGAAATGCTCGCATTTTCGAGATCTTGCGGGTCAAACACGATGTCGGCGCTAAAGGTCTCGAATTCCGCTTCTGCCGCCTGGCCGAAGACACGGGTTTCAGCGGTCACGCTTGAGGCTTGCGCGTCGATGACCCAATCCTGGGCGGATAGCGGACCGGTGATGGCGAGACCGATGACGGCACTGGCAAGGAGGGAGCGGAACATGGGGAGGTCTCCGGTTTTTGCTTGTTGCGCCGCAGCTTACGCGCGCGGCTTCAGGAACGGGATCATGCGGGTGAGCACCTCGTCACGATCAATGAAGTGGTGTTTCAGCGCAGCCCCGGCATGCAGGGCCAGAAGGCCGAAGATCACCCAGCCCCCGGCTCCGTGAAGCGAGCCCAGCGGTTCATAGGCTTCGTCGGGGACCGGCAGGTGGGGCAGCTCCAGGGCCGGGTTGTTGGCCAGATAGCTGGGGAAGTTCGTTGCGGATGCCGTCAGCCAGCCAAGCACCGGGATACCGATCATCACGACATAGAAGCCGATATGACCTGCGCGTGCCGCCAGCTTTTCCCACGGCTTCATTGTTTCCGGCATGGGCGGGACAGGATGGGTCAGACGCCAGCCAAGACGGGCCAGCGCCAGCACGAGAAGGCTGATGCCAATGGTCTTGTGCCAGTTGTAATAGGCCTGCACCTCGGCAAAGGTCAGTTCGCCCTGCAGGGCAAGGTCGCGCATGTCCTCCATGCGCCAGCCCATGAAAACCATGCCCACCAGCATGACGGCCATCATCCAGTGCAGGACGATGGCAACGGTGGTGTAGCGGGATTGTTCGGTGGTGGTCATCGTCCAGTCCTTGTTGTGCGGGCTATATGTGCGAAGCGTGCTGCCAATGCCAGCGCGGGGCAAGCCCGAAGAGGGGAAGTTGTATTTAAGTGAGCTGGTGAGGCCAGAATTCCGGCGCCTCTTCAAGGCGCTAGCTTATTCTGGAGCGGCGCAAACAACACTGTTTCCACAACGCGCTGGATCAGCGCCCTGAAGCCGGGAAACAAGGAGTTAGATCCTGGGTCGAGGGCCGGGAACCCGGTGATTATCACCGAGCCTCTCAACCGGGTTCCCGGGCTTGACCCGGGATCCATTTTTGCAAACCACACGCGACGATAGTTTCCCCCGTGCCAATCCCGCCCGGCCCATGTAGGATTGCAGGCAGGGAGGCCGGTTATGCTGCGGCTGATGGGCGCAATTCTGATCGCAGGTTCCGCCGTTCTCGCGGTGGCGTTTGGGACGGCCTGGCTGCTGGATGCCCGCGCCACCGATGGCGGGCGTGAGCTCGCCGCCGCGCTGGTCGACCGCGATGCGGACACGGCGGCAAGGCCGCTGGTGGATTGCAACCCGGTCGAGGAGATAGTAGCCCGGCGGAGAGGGTGGAGCTATGTTCGGGCCACCAGCAATGGCGAAGAGACAGCCTGCCGCCTAGCTGTTTGGCCTGAAGATGCTTTTTCAAAGCTCTATTCTCCGGAAACCGGAAACGCGTGCCGCTTCGATCTCGAGTATGCAGGTGACTACACTCTAGCTCACGACAACAGCGGATGCGCGACGGCGCAATTATTTGGCTTGGGCTTTCGCGAAGAGCTCGGCTCCTGCCTCGGTCTGTCCCCGGACCATCCCCGCGTGAGCGTGGAACTCCGCCCGGACTGGCCAGAGAGGCCGGAGTATCGACCCCCGGTCCGTCCCAGCGCATTCAGCATTCTCAACGGCTGTCCCGACCCCAAGTAGGAGTCTCTCCGCCCGCCCAAAACCGCTGCCCCGCTTATCGTCGTTCCCGCGCAGGCGGGAACCCAGAGCCACTTAGCGACTGACAGAGTTTTATGATCGTCTGGATTCCCGCCTGCGCGGGAATGACGAACGTCAGGCCAGATTCGCCCGTGCCAACCTCAACTTGCCGGTGTAGGATTGCAGGCAGGGAGGCCGAACATGCTCCGGCTGATGGGCGCATCGCTGATCGCAGGTGTAGCCGTTCTAGCGGCAGCGCTGGGAACCGCATGGCTGTTTGATGCCCGCGCAACAGAAGGCGGGCGTGTGCTCGCCGCATCGCTGGCGGACCGGGATGCGGACACGGCGGCAAGGCCGCTGGAAGACTGTAACGCCGAGGTTCTGACCAGACCTCATATTGTCCTCACCCAGATTGGCGAGCCCGGTGCTGCTGCCCCCGTTTGCAACCTTCGGGTACGGGGCAATGAACATTTGTGGCGAGTGATGGCCGACGCGGGCATCGTGGGGATCGACAGCTGCCAGTTCGCGATTGGGCGTAATGGGGACCGGGCGACGCTCCACGATATAAATGGCTGCACGTTCGGCATCTGGCGCGACGACGATATTGTTCGCCTGCGAGACTTACTCGGCTCCTGTCTCGCTGATCAGTCGTCGGACGTCGCAGTTTTCGAGGCGCGCGTGGTCCACGGCAGCGACGACTTGTCCAATACTCTTGTCCGCCCGCTCCTTACGCACTGCCCACCCATCTGAGACACTGACGCAACTGCGGTCCCGCTCTCCAATTCCCGCGTTTCACCGGCGCAAGCCGGTGCCCAGCACTTTTTCTGGATTCCCGCCTGCGCGGGAATGACGAAGGGGAGCAAGAACAAATCCCCTCGATCCCGCGCGCAAGCGCCGCACAGCTTCGCGCTCGCGTTCAGCGCGCGCTGCGCTATGTTCCCCTTCACACCATGCCTGACCCTGGGGAGAGACGTCCATGAGCTATCGCGCGCCTGTCCGCGACATCCGCTTCAGCCTTGAGGAAATCGCCGCACTGGACAGCGTGCGGGCGACTGGCGCCTTCCCGGATTTTTCCGGCGACCTGACAGGCGCCATCCTCGATGAGGCCGCAAAGCTCTGCAATGACGTGATCGCGCCCCTGAACTGGCCGTCAGACCAGCAGGGCTGCACGCTGAAAGACGGTGTCGTGAAGACGCCGGACGGCTTCCCCGAGGCCTATGCCAAATTCGTGGAAGGCGGGTGGCAGGGCCTGCAGTTCGGTACCGAACATGGCGGCATGGGCCTGCCGCGCGCACTGGGCTGCGCGCTGATGGAGATGCTGCAAAGCGCGTCGATGAGCTTCGGTCTGGGGCCCATGCTCTCCTTTGGGGCCATCGAGGCGCTGATCGCGCATGGCTCTGACGAGCAGCGCGCGCTCTACCTGCCGAAGATCATTTCGGGCGAATGGACCGCCACCATGAACCTGACCGAGCCGCAGGCCGGTTCCGATGTCGGGGCGCTGCGCACCAAGGCCGAACCCAACGGCGATGGCAGCTGGTCGGTCACGGGCCAGAAAATCTACATCACCTGGGGCGAGCATGACTGCACGGACAATATCGTCCACCTGGTGCTGGCGCGCACGCCGGACAGTCCGGAAGGCACCAAGGGCATCTCGCTCTTCCTGGTGCCCAAATTCCTGCCCGACGCGGACGGCAATCCCGGCACGCGCAATGCGGTGAAGGCGATTGGCCTTGAACACAAGATGGGCATTCACGGCTCGCCCACCTGCACGATGGAATATGCAGGCGCGACGGGCTGGCTGATTGGCCCCGAGCACAAGGGAATGGCGGCGATGTTCACGATGATGAACTCGGCGCGCCTCAATGTCGGTGTCCAGGGCGTAGGGATTGCCGAGCGCGCGTATCAGCAGGCGCTCGCCTTTGCTCAGGAACGCCGTCAGGGCCGGGCACCGGGCGGAGAAGGCCCCGCCCCTCATGCCATTATCGACCATCCCGATGTGCGCCGCATGCTGTCGCTGATGAAGGCGAAGATCGAAGCAGCGCGTGCCATCTGCTTCCACGCGGCCGTCGAGGGTGATCTTGGCGAGCACCATACGGATGAGGACGAAGCGGCCTGGTCGCGCCGCCGCGAGGAATTGCTGATCCCCATAGCCAAGGCCTGGTCGACCGATATCGGTGTCGAGATTGCCTCGCTGGGTGTGCAGATCCATGGCGGCATGGGCTTTATCGAGGAAACCGGCGCGGCCCAGCATTACCGCGATGCCCGTATCGCCCCGATCTATGAGGGCACGAACGGCATTCAGGCGATCGACCTTTCCGGCCGCAAGCTCTCCATGGAAGGCGGGCGCGCCTTTGCCGAGCTGATCGAGGACATCCGCCAGACGGTCGAAGATTGTGAAACCTCGTCCAACCCGGCCTTGCCTGACTTAGCTGCGCGCCTGCGCGTGGGCGCCGACGCGCTGGAGGAAGCCGTTCAGTTCATGAGCGCGACCAGCCTGGAAGACCGGCTGGCGGGTTCTACCGCCTTCCTCAAGCTCGCCGGCGACGTAACCGGTGGCTGGCTGCTGTGCGTTGGCGCGGTAGCCGCGCAGCGCCGTCTGAAGGATGGCGAAGGCGATGCCCGCTTTGCCGAGAACCGCATTGCGCTGGCAGGCATCTATGCCGAGACCGTGCTTGCCGCCACACCCGGCCTGCTGGGCGAAATCTGCCTTGGCAGCGCCCCGCTCTTCGAGCCGGGCCTTGCCATGCTGGAAAGTGCGTAAGGCGCAGAGCCCACCCTCTCTTATCCCCCTGCCCCTGACCTGCCCGTATCATGCCCTTTGCCGGTCTGGTGGAAGGGCATGTTCGCGGCACGCTCACATGATCGACCGGCACAGGGATCATGACTCCTCCGCTCCGGGTGTCTGGCGGTTGCTCACGCTGAGTGGCGCGCCTTTCACTGGCCCGCATGGGCCTTAATGGAGAAACGGTACGATCCATGCCCTGCCCCGTGCGGACGGCTCCTCCGGGCCTTGCCTGCACTGCCCCGACTATCCCATCCGGCCCGCCAAGCGGCCGTCCGCACCCCTTCCCCGCAGACCTGCACCGAATTTTCATACCCAATAACTTTGAATTTCAAAGTGCTTTTGACAAAGCACGAGCGGTCGCCTATTGTCCGGCCATCAACCCATGGCTGGAGGCCTGACATCATGGAACTGAAAACCGAACTCACAGAGTTGCGCCGCGAAAGCTATGGCAATTTGCGCGGCGGCTACCCGATCGTGCTGGCCGGTGCGATTTACTGGATTGTGCTGGCGGGTCTCAGCCGCTTCCTGGAGCCGGTCCCGCTGCTGCAGACGGCCTTTGGCCTGTCAGGACTGATCTTCCCGCTGGCGGTCGCTCTGGCATGGGTCACCGGCAACCGCTTCCTGAAAGAGCGCAATGCGCTGAGCCCGCTACTAGTGCCTGCCTTCATCGCGATGCTGCTCTTCTGGCCGATGCTGTTCATCGCAGCCGCAGAATCCTCTGCCGGCGTAGTGATGGCCATTCTGGCCATCGGCATGTCCCTGCACTGGCCCGTCATCGGCTGGACCTATGGCCGCACGGCCCTTTTCAGCAGCCACGCGATTATTCGCGCCGTGCTGGTAGCCTGGATATTCAACGCGTATCCCGACGAGCGCCTCACCCTGATCCCGCTGGCTGTGGCCGCGTGCTATCTGGTGACCGCGCTCATCGTCTTCATTGATGCCGGACGGGTGGCGCGCCGCAACCGGAGCGCCACCGCCGGAATGGCTTTTGCCGGCTAGCTCTAGAGCCAGAAGCCGCGCGGGTCGGCGTGGGTGCGCCCTTCAGAAAGGCGGATAAGCCCCACGACGGCCCGCACGATGAACCAGATCGCCGTTGCGAGCATGATGAGCAGGCCGAGGCCGAGCACCCAGATGGTCAGGATGCCGATCACCGTGCCGGCCAGCCCGTACCAGAAAGTGCGGATCTGGTAGATATAATGGTTCTTGGCCCATTCCGAGGCTTCGGCGATGCGCACATAGGCCAGGATCACCGCGATGATCGCCGTCAGGCCGGTGACGACCGACAATATCTGCAGGACGTAGCAGATCAGGCCATAGGTGCGGTCCGGATCGGTGCTGCCCGAGGAAGGCGGCGGGGCGGGCGGCGGGGTCGGAGCATCGGTCATCGGGGGGAGATCCTTCTATTGTCCTGGCCGCGTCAGGTGCGGCGCGGAAACGACACTGTCACAAATTAAATGCAGGCGGCACCGTGTTTCATCTTGGTGGCGCGCCTCGGCGCAGCCAATACTGCGCGCATGATTGGTGTTGATAATCAAGGTGCGGGGCCTTTTCTCGTCTGGCTGGAGCGGGCCCTGTTCGTGGCTGGCGGTCTGTGCCTGGCAGGGCTGAGCGCGCTGCGCATCGCGTCAGGCGAAGGCCTTGCCTATCCCCAGTCCATGGCGTGGGTGCTTGCCAGTGGTGCCCTTGCCGCCGCCTGTGCGCTGCTTTACTGGCGTGTGAACACACGATTGCCGTAAATTCCGGCGAGGAAGCCCCCATGACCCAACCCGCCATCATCGTCACCATGTCGGACAGCGTTCCGGGCCGTCAGGCCGGCGCGGTGCTGGGCATTGCCCGCGGCAGCGTGGTGCGCGCCCGCTTCTTCGGCCGCGACTTCGTTGCGGGCCTGCGCAATATCGTTGGCGGCGAAGTCACCGAATATACCGAGCTGATGGCCCAGGCCCGCGAACAGGCCATGGCCCGCATGATCGCCCACGCCGCAGAGCTGGGCGCCGACGCGGTCGTCACGTTCCGGTTTTCCACCTCGACAATCACGGAAGGCGCTGCCGAGATCCTGGCCTACGGGACGGCGGTGAAACTGTCATGACCGATCATTCCGGCGAGGGCGATATACGCCCGCAAAACATGGTCACGGCGTTCTTCCGCCGCGTCGCGTCGGAGTTCGGCGAGACGATCCGCTTCTTTGCCGGCGTCGCTGCCGTCTGGTTCGCGCTTGTCACGTTCGGCTTTGCCGCCTTCCACATCCCGTCTGAAAGCATGCAGCCCGCACTGCAGGTCGGTGACCGGGTCCTCGTCTCGAAATTCAGCTATGGCTATTCGCGCCACTCCCTGCCGCTGGGCCTTGGCTATGCGCTGCCCGAGAGCTGGAGCGGGCGCCTTTTGAGCTTTGGCGGCCCGTCGCGCGGCGAGGTGGTCGTGGTGCGCGATCCGCGTCAGGGCATCAACATCATCAAGCGGGTCATCGGCCTGCCCGGCGACACCATCGAAGTGCGTGGCGGCCGCCTGATGATCAATGGCGAGGTGGTGGAGCGCGCAGAGACCGGGATCATCCGCTATCGCACGCGCGAAGGCCAGATTGTCGCCGTCACCGTCTATGAAGAGACGCTTCCCGGCGGCGCCGTCCACACGATCTACGAGCGCACCGACAATGCCCTTCTGGACAATGCCGGTCCGTTCCGCGTGCCCAGCGACAGCTATTTCCTGATGGGCGACAACCGGGACGCCTCTGCCGACAGCCGCGTGGCCAGCCAGCTTGGCTATGTCCATCGCGACAACATTGTCGGCCGGGCCTTCACCGTGCTCTTCACCTTTGCGAACTGCCGCAATGAGGAAGGACTGACCTGTCCGCCCTGGAGGGTCTTCCGCGGGCTCTGATCGCGCACTAACCTCTCCGGTCTGATGATCAGGGAGGACGCCGCGATGAGCCTGAAGGGCAAGACGATTTTCATTACCGGAGCGAGCCGGGGCATTGGCCTTGCCATTGCGGAACGCTGTGCGCGCGACGGCGCCAATATCGCCATTGCCGCCAAGACGGTAGAGCCGCACCCCAGGCTTGAGGGCACGATCCACACGGCGGCTGCGGCCATCGAAAAGGCCGGCGGCAAGGCGCTGCCCATCCAGTGCGATATCCGCGACGAAGAGAGCGTTGAAGCCGCCGTCAAACAGACGGTGGAGCATTTCGGCGGCATCGACATCGTCATCAACAATGCCTCGGCCATCTTCCCGATGCCGACCAGGGACACGCCCGCCAAGCGCTGGGACCTGATGCACCAGGTCAATGCGCGCGGCACCTATGTGGTGACGCGGGCCTGCCTTCCCTGGCTGGAAAAGGCGGAAAATCCCCACATCCTCGCCCTCTCGCCGCCGCTGGACATGCGTGCGAAATGGTTCGGGCCGCATGTCGCCTATACCAGCGCCAAGTACGGGATGAGCCTGTGCATTCTGGGCTGGTCACAGGAGTTCAAGGGCAAGATTGCCGCCAACGCCATCTGGCCGCGCACCGCGATTGCCACCGCCGCCATCGCCAACGTGCTGGCGGGCGAGGATGCGTTCAGGAATTGCCGGACACCGGAAATCCTCGCCGAGACGGCTTACCGGGTTCTCACCAAGCCCGCCGCCAGTTTCACCGGCAATTTCCTGATCGATGACAGCTTCCTCGTCTCCGAAGGCGTGACCGATCTCGATCAGTATTCGGTGGAGCCGGGCGTCGAGCTATTGCCGGATTTCTTCGTCCCGGATGATCCACCCGCGCCTGAGGGCGTGAAGATCATGGCGATCCCGCTCGGGCATTGACGGGCCTCGCTCCTCAATCACACATTCTTCGTCGTTCCCGCGCAGGCGGGAACCCAGAGCCCGTTGCATTTAACGCTGTATGAATTGTCTGGATCCCCGCCTGCGCGGGGATGACGATGAGGCCGTAATTTCTACGATGTAGATGAGATGACCCAACCCCTCACGCCCCTCGCCGCCGCGATGCCGGTCGCAAAGCAGGCCTGCAGGAGATAGCCGCCGGTCGGCGCTTCCCAGTCGAGCATCTCGCCCGCCACGAACACGCCCGGCATCGCTTTTAGCATGTAGCTTTCTTCAACCGCGCTGCGGGCGATGCCGCCTGCGCTGGAGATCGCACGCTCCAGCCCCTGCATGCCCGTCAGGGTCAAGGGCAAAGCCTTGATGCGGGCCGCGAGTGCCAAGGGGTCGCGGGGCACCTCGCCCGCCTCGTGCAGGAGCGCGGTTGCAAGCGGTGACAGGCGCGCCTGCTTGCGAAGCGTGTTGGAAAGCGACTGGCCGGGCTTCGTACCGCCAAGACGGCTGGCAAGGCCGCTCCCGGACAGGTCAGGCGCGAGATCGAGGGTCAGAACCGCCTGTCCCTCACGTTCAATTGACGCGCGCAAGGACGCGCTCAAGGCGTAAATCGCTCCGCCCTCGATGCCGTAGGCCGTGATCATGGCTTCACCGCGCACGCTGTGATCGCCATGAGAGAAACGCGCCGCCTTTAACGGTTCGCCAGCAAAGCGCGTCCGGATCAGGTCCGACCAGGAAAGCGTGAAGCCTGCATTGGCAGGCGCAAAAGGTGTGATGTCCACACCGCGCTTTCCCAGCCAGCCTGCCCACTCGCCGGTACTGCCAAGGCGCGGCCAGCTTGCACCGCCCAGCGCAAGGATCACCGCGTCGGCCTCGACGGGGCGCTGCGCGCCATCCGGCCCGGCCATGACGCAGCGGCCTTCATCGTCAAACCCGCGCCATTCATGGCGGGTGTGAATTCTCACGCCCTGCCCGTCCAGCCGTGCAAGCCAGGCCCGCAATAGCGGTGAAGCCTTCATGGATTTCGGGAACACCCGGCCACTGGAACCGGTGAAAATCTCCTGCCCCAGCCCTTCGCACCAGTTGGTCAGGGCCGCAGGCGGGAAGGCGCGGATGGAAGGCTCCAGCCAGCCGCGCGCTGCGCCATAGCGCTGCAGAAACGTCTCCAGCGGCTCGGAGTGGGTGAGGTTCAGCCCGCCCCTGCCCGCCATCAGGAATTTGCGCGCCACGCTCGGCATGCGCTCATACACATCCACCGCGAAGCCTTCGCCGCTGAGCTTTTCAGCCGCAATCAGGCCAGCAGGCCCGGCACCGATGATCGCGATACGCTTGCTCATGCGTCCGGCGTGTCGAAGCGTCCGCCCCGGCCTTCACCGTCCGAGAAACGCTTCGCGCCATCCGCCGTCTCGCCGCTCTGGAGGGTCTTCTCGCCCCATGCGAACTCGGCAGCGAGGGCCTGTTCCCCGGTGAGGCTCCACTGGGTCAGTGCGCTCATCCTGTCATGTCTCATGCAAGCTTGCGGGAAGGCGGCGATCTCGCGGGCGAGCGTCAGCGCCGCCTCCAGCACCTTGCCCGGCTCTGCCAGACGATTGGCAAGGCCGATGGCGAAGGCTTCTTCGGCCTCTACAGGCCTGCCGGTGAGGATCATGTCCATGGCCCGCGACTGGCCGATCAGGCGCGGCAGGCGCACCGTGCCGCCATCAATAAGCGGCACGCCGAACCGGCGGCAGTAGACGCCGAACACCGCATTGCGCGCCGCGACGCGCATGTCGCACCACAAGGCAAGCTCCAGCCCGCCTGCTACAGCGTGGCCTTCGATCGCGGTGATCGCCGGGCAGGAGATCGCGGAGATCAGAATCGGCTCGCCCGAGCCCGA
>NZ_JBQLZR010000210.1:0-19653 GCF_052168375.1 Glycocaulis sp. | reverse complement strand
GCCCCTGGCACACCCCTGGGCCATCGTCTTTTTCGGTGTCGGGGCGGCCGCAATGCTGGGCATGGCAGGTGTGATTGCCGGTGTCTGGGCGGAGAAGTTCGATCATCTGGCGGTGATCACGAACTTCATCATCATGCCGCTATCCTTCCTGTCGGGCACGTTCTATTCAATTTCCATCCTGCCCGAACCGTTTGCCACGATCAGCCATGTGAATCCGTTCTTCTATCTGATTGACGGGTTCCGTTACGGCTTCATCGGCTATGCCGACGGCAATATCGCAATCGGCGTTGCCATGACGCTCGCCATCAATGCGGTATTGCTGGTGGCCTGCTATGGCGTCTTGCGTTCGGGCTGGCGCCTGCGCACCTGATATTGCCTGATTTTTCCTGCCTTCACGTTGTCTCCGGAGAGAGTCCATGCCGACACCGCTTTTTGACACCTATGCTCCGCCCGCGCAGATTTTCGAGCGCGGTGAAGGCGTCTTTCTGATCGAGCGTAGCGGGGAGCGATATCTCGACTTCATCTCCGGCATTGCGGTGAATGCGCTGGGTCATGCCCATCCCAAGGCCGTTGCGGCGCTGAAGAACCAGGCCGACAAGCTCTGGCATACCTCCAACATGTTCACCGTGCCCGGCCAGCACGAGCTGGCGGCGAAATACTGCAAGGACAGCTTCGCAGACCGGGTCTTCTTCACCAACTCGGGCACCGAGGCAATCGAGTGCGCGATCAAGACCGCGCGCCACTACCACTTCGTCAATGGCCGGCCCGACCGCTATCGCATCATCACCTTCACCGGCGCCTTCCATGGCCGCACCTATGGCGGCATCAATGCCGGCGGGAACCCGGCCTATCTGGAAGGTTTCGGGCCCCGCATGGAAGGCTTCGACGCCGTTGCGTTCGGTGATCACGATGCGCTGAAAGCTGCCGTCACCGAAGAGACGGCTGCCATACTGGTCGAGCCGGTACAGGGCGAGGGCGGGGTGCGCGCGCTTCCCGATGTCTGCCTGCGCGGCCTGCGCCAGCTCTGTGACGAGCACGGCCTTCTGCTGATCTATGACGAGGTCCAGTGCGGCGCGGGGCGTACCGGCAAGCTCTGGGCCCATGAATGGGCGGGCACCGCTGCGCCCGATATCATGGCGGTTGCCAAGGGCGTGGGCGGCGGCTTTCCCATGGGCGCATGCCTGACGACCGAAGCGGCCGGTGCCCACATGGTCGTCGGCACGCATGGCTCGACCTTTGGCGGCAACCCGCTGGCCATGGCCGTTGGCAATGTCGTCTTTGACGAGCTGACCGCGCCCGGCTTCATGGAACATGTCGTGGACGTGTCCAACTTCCTGCACCAGCAGCTTCATGGTCTTGCCGATACCCATGCCTCCAAGGTCGAAGAGGTGCGCGGCAAGGGCCTTCTGGTCGGTCTGAAGCTGAAAACCGGCTATGTGAACAAGACCCTGGCAAAGCACGCGCGCGATCACCATCTGCTGATCGGAGCGGCCGGGGATAATGTGGCCCGCATGGCCCCGCCGCTGATCATCGAGGAAGCACACGCCCGCCAGGCCATCGAGGCGCTGGATGCCGCCCTTGGCGAGCTGGAACAGGGCTAGAGCGTATTTCCTTCATAGACCGGGAAGTCAGGCCAGACCATGGATGCAATGAAAGCCGGCCCCGCTGCGGCAGGCCCGGATGATGACACTGTTGCCGCCTTCCAGCTGCACACCCGTCCTGTTTCCGGGCGGATCGTGCGGCTGGGTGCGGTGATCGACGAGATACTCTCGGCCCATAACCTGCCCATGTCCGTTGCCGCCCTGCTCGGCGAAGCGGTGGTGCTGGCTGTCCTGATCGGGGATTCCCTCAAGTTCAAGGGCCGTCTCATCGTGCAGGCGAGCGGCGCGAATGCCAATCCGGGCGGGCTTGGCGGTGAAGGTGCCGTCAGCTTTGTCGTCGCCGACTATGCCGTAGGTGAAGGTGTGCGCGGCTTTGCCCGCTTCGATGCCCGCCGCGTGGCCGCGCTTGAAGCGGAACATGGCCCGAGGCCCGGCGCGGAAGTCCTGCTCGGTGCCGGTGCCTTTGCCATGACCATTGATCAGGGCTCCGACATGGACCGGTATCAGGGCGTGGTGGCGCTGGACGGGCCGACGCTTGCAGCCTGCGCCGAGCACTATTTCGCCCAGTCAGAACAGGTGCCGACGCGCATCCGCCTGGCGGTCGGTCAGCACATGCTGCCCGGCGGCGAGACGCGCTGGCGGGCAGGCGGCGCCATCCTGCAGCGCATTGCCGGCGATGATGCGCGTGGCCATGATGCCCACGCCTTTGCCGATGCACAGGTGCTGTTCGACACCGTGGAAGACGACGAACTGCTCGATCCGGGCGTGCCGGCCGAGCGCTTGCTCTTCCGCCTCTTTCACGAGGATGGCGTGCGCCTTCAGGAGGCCCGCACCGTGCTGAAGCGTTGCACCTGCGAGCGCGAACGCCTGGCACGCATCCTCGCCGGTTTCCCGGCCGAGGACCGTGACGACATGGTGAAGGACGGCGCGGTGGTCATGACCTGCGAGTACTGCAATCGGGACTGGCGCTTCAGCGAGGCGGAAATCGACGCCGCCCGCTGACGCCTACATCACCAGCTCGTCATCGCGCCTGTCGGGTGCGTTTCGGTCGCGCGCGACAATGGCAAGGCCGAAGGTCAGGATGCCGACCCGGCCGATAAGCATCAGCACAATGACAATCAGCTTGCCTAGCGTGCTCAGATCGCCGGTGAGCCCCATCGACAGCCCGACCGTGCCGAGTGCCGAGATGGCCTCGAATACGACTTGCTCGAAGGGAGCATCCAGTTCGGTCAGGAAAAGCGCAAAAAGCGCCGTCGCCAGTACAAGGAAGTAGAATCCGAAACTGACGCTCGCCTGATGGACTCGGTCTTCCGACAGTTCGCGGCCCATATAGGTGATCGTATCGCGGCGCTTGAACACGCTGCGCATAAGGCCAACCAGAGCGGCGAATGTGGTGGATTTCAGTCCGCCACCCGTCCCGGACGGTGAGGCACCGAAAACCATCAGGAGAAACATGACCATCAGTATGGCCATGGATAGATTGCCGATGGGGACTGTGTTGAAGCCAACGGTGGTGCTGGCCGTCATGACCTGAAAGAAAGCGGCCAGCAGGCGCTCGGCAGGCTCCAGCCCTGCAATCGACGGCTCCACGATGAACAGGATGGCGGTCCCGCCGATCGCGAATTTCACGGTGACTGACAGAATGACGGTGGACGTAAAGCCCAGCGAGTCCCGCTTGCGCGTCAGGCGTTCAAAGATCGTGGTCATCACGATAAAGCCGATTGCGCCCAGATAGCTCAAGCCTGACAGCGTCAGGACAATCCCGGCATGGCCGGTGAAGTCTTCAAAGCTGTTGGGAAACAGGCTGAAGCCTGCCGTGCAGAAGGCCGAGACCGAGTGGAAGATTGCACTCCACAACGCATTGTCGACGCCTGCCCCTGCCAGCATGGGCCACAGGAGCAGGGCGCCAATGGCTTCGACGGCCAGGGTGAAATAGACGACGCGGCGGATGAAGGCGGCGGCGTCAAAATCGGACGGCAGTGGAAAGGCCGCGCGCGTGACCGTCTCGCGGAACCGCGTCCAGCGATGGGAGAGCGACAGGACCAGGAAGGAGCCGAACGTCATATAGCCGATCCCGCCCAGCTGGATCAGCAACAGGATGACGATTTCGCCGAAAAGCGTGTAGCTGCTGCCCGGATCTACCGTGACAAGGCCGGTCGTCGATACCGCTGAGGACGCGATGAAGAGATTGTCGAGGGAGCTGACCGGTGTCGCCTGCGCGATCGGCAGCGAAAGAAGTCCCCAGCCTGCGAGCATGTAGAACAGATACCCGCCGAGCAGGAGCTGGGCCGCATCCGCCTTCCTGAAGAAGAGCTTTACCGGAACCCAGAAGCCGAGCCAGGCGCGCATGACGCGCCGCTTCAGGCCGTTTTGTGAATCTGCCAAGGCAGACCCCGTTGCAGCACCGGTCATGCACCGGCAAGCGGGCGGCGTTTTATACCTTCTGCCGGAGCTGTCCAGCGTGTTGCGCGTCAGCTCCGCCAGAAGCCCGGCGTGAACAGGGCGAGCATGGTCAGCACTTCCAGCCGTCCGACCAGCATGGTGAAGCTCATCACCCATTTGGCCGCATCGGGCAAAGGCTGGAAGGTTCCTGCCGGGCCGATGATCTCGCCCAGCCCCGGACCTACATTGGCTATTGTTGTGGCCGCGCCCGAAAGGGATGTAACCGGATCGAGCCCGATCAGCGAGAGCAGGATGGCCGACACCGCAAACGCGCCGAAGAACAGGAAGACAAAGCCCAGAACCGAGCGCACCGTCGCCTCCGGTACGGGTTTGCCGTCATAATGCACCGAGCGTACTGCGCGCGGGCGGGCATAGCGGTGCAGATAGGTCAGCATGGCCGAGGCCGCGATCTGGTGGCGGAATATCTTGATCGAGCAGGTGCTCGACCCGGCGCACCCCCCGACGAACATCAGCACGAAGAAGATCATCACCGGCATGGTGCCCCAGGCGGCGAAATCCGCGCTGCCAAAGCCGGTACCGGTCATCACTGACACCGCATTGACCGCTGCTGCCCGCCAGGCCGGCAGGGTGCCGGTCTCAACATCATTGAGCATCAGGAGGGCCGTGAGGACCGCGCAGGCCACAAAGGCGGTGATCAGAAAGGCGCGGACCTGCGGATCGGCAATGATCTGGTCGGGACGTCCCTGAAGGGCGCGCAGGAACACCAGGAAGGGCAGGGCGGCCAGCAGCATGAAGACCAGTGCGACGAGGTCCGCGCCCTCATGCGCCCACGCGCCGATGGAGCCGTCATGGGTGGAGAACCCGCCTGTGGCAACCGTCGTCATGGCGTGCGCGGCTGCGTCCAGCCCGTCCATGCCGGCGAATCCGTAGGCGATAAAGCAGGCAAAGGTCAGCACCAGATAGATGAGGCCGACAGCGCCTGCGATCTCGCCGGCCCGCGGCAGGGCCTTGTCGGTCTTGTCGGAACTTTCCAGCCGGAAGAGCTGCATGCCGCCAATGCCCAGCACCGGCCAGATCGCCATGGCGGTGACGATGATGCCAATACCGCCAATCCATTGCAGGATGGCCCGCCAGATCAGTATGCCCGCAGGCAGGTCCTGCAAGCCTGTCAGCACTGTGGCGCCGGTCGTGGTGATGCCGGACACGGACTCGAAGATGGCATCGGTCCAGCTCATGCCGATACCTGAAAGCTGCAAGGGGATCGCGGCGGCAAGGCTGAGCACGATCCACGAGCCGGAGGTGACCAGGATGGCGCCGCGCGGATCGAGGTCGAACCCGTCGCCACGACCCGCCAGCGCCATGATCCCGCCGACAAAGCCGCATATCACCGCCGAGCCGAAAAAGGCGTGCGCGGAGGTCGCATCGACATTCAGATCAATGATTGCCGGCACCAGCATGGCCGCGCCGAGCGCCGCCAGCAGCACGCCCAGAATGAAGATCACCGTTCGGGTATAAATGGTCACCGTCGAGCCTTCCGGCGGGAATGGCTAGTGCAGCGTCGCTACCATGAAAGGGCTGTCGAGCGCGAAGGAAGGAACGGCGGCATTGAACATTGCCCCGTCGGCCCGGCGCATTTCGTACTGTCCGCTCATGAAGCCGGAAGGCGTCGCCAGCGGCGCACCGGAGGTGTAGCGGAAGCATTCGCCCGGCGCGATGACAGGCTTCTCGCCCACCACGCCTTCACCCTTGACCACGCGGGTGCGTCCGCGCGCATCGGTTATCCGCCATTCGCGCGTGATCAGCTGCACCGGTGCGGCGCTGCTGTTTTCGATCTCTACCGTATAGGACCAGATGAAGCGCCCTTCGTCGGGCTCGGACTCCGCTTCAAGGAAATCCGGCTCCACGCGGATGATAACGCCTTCAGTTTCCAGCATGTACATGGTCGCGCAAAGCTCCTTTGGCGATGATTGGACACCTCTTGGGGGTCCGGCTCAAGAGGTTTCGCGCAGGGACGTGCCGCCCCGTGCCATTGCAATGCGCCGCCGCATGGGGAAGCTAGGCCTCTCACCTGTCCCCGCAAATGAGTCGCCTCACCCATGTCTGCGCCCGGCATTCTTACCGATCTGGACCTTGCCGCCCTCGTCGATGCCGGGGCCATTCGTGCGCCGCACATGGAGCCGGGGCAGATACAGCCCGCCAGCCTTGATCTGCGTCTGGGATCAGTGGCTTACCGCCTGCGGGCCAGCTTTCTGCCGGGGCCTGCCCGCAGCGTAGCCGACTGTCTGGCGTCGGGCCTTGTGATGCATGAGATCGACCTGACGGGCGGCGCGGTTCTGGAGACAGGCTGCGTCTATCTTGTCCCCCTGATGGAGAGCCTTTCTCTTCCGGAGGACCTCAGCGCGGCGATGAATCCGAAAAGTTCCACCGGCCGGCTGGATGTCTTCACCCGTGTCATCGGGAATAATGCCGCCGCTTTCGATCAGTTGCCGGCGGGCTATGGGGGTCCGCTCTGGGTGGAAATCTCGCCGCGTACCTTCTCCATCCTCGCCCGTCCGGGTGATCGTCTCGTGCAGGTGCGCCTGCGCCGTGGCGCCCTGAATGCGGGGCGTTCCCAGGTGCTTAGCGTTGATCTGGATGGCTCGGGCGGCGCGCCGGTCGGCTGGCGCGCAAAGCGTCACAGCCCGCTTGTGGATCTCGGGCGGATCGGCGCCCATGCCGCGCTGGAATTCTGGGAACCGCTGTACGCGCCGCGCGGACAGATCGTGCTCGATCCGGGGGAGTTCTATATCCTTGCCTCGCGCGAAGCGGTGGAAATTCCGCTTCAGGACGCTGCCGAAATGGCGCCCATCGCGCCTGAAATAGGGGAGTTCCGCGCCCATTATGCCGGGTTTTTCGACCCCGGCTTCGGCCTTGGCGCGCCCGCAAGGGCGGTGCTGGAGGTGAGGGGGCGTGATGTGCCCTTCATCCTGGAGCATGGACAGGCCGTGGCCCGTCTCGTCCATGAGCCGATGGCTGGCCCGATCGGTTCAGCCTACGGCGTCAATGGCTCGAACTATCAGGGTCAGGGCCTGAAACTCGGCAAGCATTTCAAGGTATAAGCCGGATCAGGCTGAACAGCTCGCGCCGCCCAGCACGCAGAACTGGGCGCAGAATTTGTGGTTCAGCTTTACCGGTTCCAGGCTGTCCTTGAGGGTGCGGGCCAGCTCGAATTGCGGGTCGTAGGGCAGGAGCGTACAGGCCACCACCGCCGGGTGATCGGCGCCTCGCCGCTTGATGATCATGCGGCTCGACGCGCACATTATCCCCGCCGGATCCTTTTTCAGAATGTCCCAGCAGGCGGTCGTTATCTCCGGCGGAGATCCTTCCGGGTCCATTTCAGGGAAAATCACCATTTCGGCAGGATTGTCCGCATCGACATCCCACCCCTGCGCCGCAATCAGACGGGCATAACCATCGCGCGCGGCTTCGGCAGGTTCGCCGGTCATCTGGCGTCCGGCCAGCGCGATTGAAAACCTGTTCGCCGACAGCCAGCCGAGCCCTTCCAGCGTGGCGGCAAAGCCGCCTTCGCCCCGCTCGGCGTCATGGATTGCCGCGGTGTAGTGGTCGAGGCTGACACGCAGCGTCATCTGGCCGGCAAAGCGCTTCTGAAGGTCCAAAAGGGCGTCTTGCACGCGCGGGCGCATCATCGGGCGCATGGCATTGGTCAGGATCAGCACACGGTGCCCGCGTTTCAGGGCGATTTCGGCAAGCTCTGCCATGCGCGGATTGAGGAAGGGCTCTCCGCCCGTGAACCCGATCTCGATCGGGCCGGAGACCAGCCCGTCCACCTCGTCGAGATAAGGCTCCAGCTCCTCCGGCATGATATAGACCAGCCGGTCATTGTCCGGCGCGCTCTCGATATAGCAGTTGATGCAGGCAATGTTGCATAGCGTGCCGGTCATCACCCACAGCGTCTTTAGCCTGTCGAACGCCACGCTGGCGCGCACCTCGCCCTTGGCGGTCATGTCCGGATCGGTGAACGGGGCGGGGCGGCTGGCGGCAAGTATCTGGGTCATAAACGGATATACGCATCCTGAGGGGTCAGCAGATCAGAAACCGAGCCTAACAAGGCGTGGATTTGCTGGCAAAGCCCGCGCGCGCCTAGCGCTTTCACTCCCCATTCATGGCGCGCGGGACTAAGGTGGATAGCGGATCAAAATTCACGGAGCGTGCGCCCATGGGCGGGTTGTTCAAGTTTCTCGGCGATATCCTGAAGCCCGTCCTGACCTTGCTGGTCACGGCCTTCCTGCTGGCCTTCATCGCCAGCGTGTTCTCGCCCGCAGCCGATGAATGGATAACGGGCCATGTTCCGGCGTGGGAGAGGCTGGACCCGGCGATTGCGCAGGTGCGCGAATGGCTGGGCATGGAAGAGCCGGATCCGTGGTGGATGTTCTGGGACGACAACTAGGTCCCGGCACTAGACTCGCTTGCCGAACAGGCGTCTGAACGCCCCCTCCTCCCCGGAGAGCGCAGCCGGGCTGCCGGTCTGCACGACGGCGCCATTTTCCATCACCACCACCTCGCGGGCCCGGTCCAGCAGGGCCGGGCGGTGGGTGACGATAAGGACAGAACGCCGGGCATCTGCCTCCAGCCAGGCATCAAGCGCATCAAGGAATTCCGCCTCGGTCTGGCTGTCGAGACCCTCCGTCGGCTCGTCGAGCAGCATGACGGGCGCATTTTTGAGGAAGGCACGCGCAAGCGCGATGCGCCGGGCCTGGCCGCCCGAAACAAGCCGCCCTTCCTCACCAATCCAGGTCAGAAGGCCCTCAGGCAAGGCGCGCACGAAATCCGCCGCTCTCGCCTGCTCAAGCGCCTGCCAGAGGTCAGCTTCGCTGGCGTCAGGCCGGGCCAGAAGCAGGTTCGCCCTGACCGTGGTGGAGAGAAGGTCGGCGCGCTGGTCCACCAGTGACAGGCGGGTGCGCATCTGCGCCGGACCCAGCCCGGTCAGGTCGGCTCCTCCCAGTGTGACCTGTCCCTTGTCCGGCGCGTAGAAGCCCATCAATAGCCGGATAATGCTCGACTTTCCGGACCCCGATGCGCCGACGAGGGCAAGGCGCCCACCCATGGGCAGGCTCAGCGAGACATCGCTCAAGGCGGGCCGGGCCGTGCCGGGATAGGTGAAGCTGACGCCGTGCAGGGCGATATCGTGCGCGTCTGGCAGGGTGATGGGGCTTTCCGGCTCCTCTAGCGCCGGGCGCAGGTCATCGAGCATTTTCAGGCGCCTGGCAGAGCTGAGCGTGCGCCCGTATTGCTCGCCTGCCATGACCAGCGGGGCCGCGGCTTCAAAAAGGCCAAAGGCGATAAAGCCGGCGAGCGCCGCCAGTGGCGCAGAGGCGCCAGTTGCCGCTGCGCTGAGGAAACCGGCAATGAAGCTGGCCGGGCCGGCAAAGGCCAGAAGCGCGGTGTTGATGAGGGCGAGGCCTGCAAGGCGGCGCTGGCCCGAAATCCAGCTTTCGCTGGCGGCATCAAGGCGCGAAAGCACCGCCCCTTCAGCGCCATAGGCTTTCAGCTCCGCCATGCCGGCAATGAGGTCTGCTGCTTCAGAGCGTGTGTCGGCAGCAGACAGGGCGATTGTCTCACCCGCAGGCTGGCCAGCCTTGGCCGCGAGCAGCGGCAGGACGAGGCCGGAGAGGACGAAAAGGCCGATCACCGGCAGCACGGCTGCGGGCGCTGCAAACAGGAGGACGAGGGTTGCGGCCAGCGCCCCGAAAAGCGCGGAGAGGGCGGGCGTCACGAGGCGCAGGTAAAGCCCGTCCAGCGCATCCACATCGCCGGTGACGCGCGAGAGCAGATCCCCGGCGCGAAGCCCGCCAAGCCTTGCCGGGACAAGCGGTGCGGCGCGGTCGAACACCCACAGGCGCAGGCGGGCAAGGATACGGAAGGTGGCTTCATGGGTCGCGAGACGCTCGGCATATCGGCCAAGCGTGCGCCCCATGGCAAATCCGCGCACGCCGCCCGAAGCAAAGAGATAGTTGAAGCTGCGCCCCAGCCCCGCCGCGCCTGCGATCGCGGCTGCGGTGATGAACCACCCAGAGAGCGAGAGAAGCCCGATCCCGGCCAGTAGCGTGAGGATCGCAAGCACTGCGCCGAGGCGCAGCCACCATCGGTCCGGGCGGGCTAGCGACAGGAAAAAGGCAAGCGTTTTCATGGCGCTCCGCCCTCCTGCAAGTCCGCGATCTCGAACACGGTATCGGCAATGGCGCGTACCGCAGGGCTGTGCGTGGCAATGAGGATGGTCCGCCCTGGCGCGGCCTTCACCAGGGCCTCGAGGAAGCGGGCTTCGGCCTCTCCATCGAGGTGCGCGGTCGGTTCGTCCATGAGGACAAGTTTCATGTCGCGGGCCAGCGCGCGGGCAAGCGCGACGCGCTGTATCTGCCCGCCAGACAGGCCAAACCCGCGCTCGCCCAGCAAGGTGTCGAGGCCGTCCGGCAGATGGACAAGGAAGTCCGTCATGCCGGCAGCGGCCACCGCACGCTCGATGTCCGCATCGCTGATGGAGGCGTCATGCAGGGCGATATTGTCGCGCAAGGAACCATGGAAGAGGCGCGGATTCTGTCCGATCCAGCCCGCGCGCCCTGCCAGCGGCGTGGATAGTGCCACCCCGTCTATCCGCACGGTTCCGGAGGATAGCGGCGCAAAACCCATCAGGATTTTGAGCAGTGTCGACTTGCCCGAGCCTGACGGCCCCCAGAGCACGCTGATCTGTCCTGCGGGCAGGGAAAGGCTGATGGGATTCAATCCCTTGCGTCCGCCTTCATAGGTGCAGGACACACCCTCCAGCGTGATTTCGGGTGACAGGTTGAAAGGGGCGTTTTCACAGGTTGAAAAGCCCGATTCATAGGTGTGGAGGAGCGGTTTTAGCGTATCGGCAGCCGCTTCGGCGTCGGCGCGGTCATGATAGGCCGCCGACAGGCGCCGCAACGGCATGTAGAACTCCGGCGCGAGCAGGAGGACAAACAGGCCCTCGCGCAGCGTGATCGTCTCCCCGGCATCGAAGGGCAGCTCGCCCAGAAGCGAGAAGCCGACATAGACTGCCATCGCCGCGACCGAGAGCGCGGCGAAGAATTCCAGGATTGCCGACGACAGGAAGGCCAGACGCAGCACTTTCATCGTGCGCTGGCGGAAATCCTCCGACGCGGCGGCGAGGCCCTCACGCTCGCGCGGTGCGGCGTTAAACGCATTCAGGAGTGCCAGTGATTGCAGGCGGTCATTGAACCGTCCGGCAAGGCGGGCCAGCACCGCGATCTGGTCCTTGCTGGCCACCGCCGCGGCGCCGCCGACAATCGCCATGAAGACGGGCAGGAGGGGCGCGGTCACCAGAAAGAGCAGGCCGGCCACATGGCTCTGGGTAAAGGCGGCAATGACCATGAGAATGGGCGCGCCCGCGATCACCGGCATGAGCGGGCGGTAGCGGCCAAAATAGCCTTCGAGCTTTTCAACCGCATCGGTGAGGGCAGAGCCGGCCGCCCCGGTCTCCAGCCGCTCGGTGAAGGCGGGGCCTTTGGCGGCGAGCGCACCTGCAGCCTCGCGCCGGACATGGGCCTTCACCCGCGCGGCCGCCTCGAACCCGGCACGGGTCTCCAGCGCCTGCGCACCGGAGCGCGCCAGCGCAAAGAGACCGGCCACAAGGGACGGCAGGAGGAAGGCCTCGCCCGCGACGAGGGCCGCGATGGCGCTCGCGGCAAATCCGGCAAAGCCGATGAAAAGGGCGTACTGCGCAATTCCGGCTGCGCTCGCCACAAGCGACGCGGCCTGCCCGGCCTTGCCCCATCCGGCAAGCAGGCCAGCCAGCGCGCGCCGGTCTTCACGGGAAAGGGCAGGATTGCTCATGGGCCTCGTTAAAAGCGCATTTGGAACGCGCGCGCCCTGTGGCGCAGCGTCTCAGGGGGCTTTTGTCTAGCGAAAGGCACAGGAATTGCCAGAGGGGGGAGGACTTTCCTGATGCTCCGCACATCCCCCGGTCGTGGCTTGGAGGTATAGATAAGTCTTGCCAGAATCCTACAGAACAGGCTGAGAATCTCAGAATATGCGAGGCAGCCCAAGTTCTAAGGTCACCTCCAAGTGTTCCTATTGCGTTCTGGTTTGGGGTGGTGGCAATATGGGGCTGTTAAAGGTTCACGGTAATTACGAAGTAAGAACAATCGAGAAGAGCTTCTTTGGCAAAGATCGGTCGAAATCAACCCTGCCCATGCGGAAGCGGCAAGAAGTACAAGCGATGCCATGGGAATATTGCTGGTAGAAGCAATAGGCGGCCTGACGTAGCATTTATCCGCCGGATGTTCGGCGAATTGAAAGCGAAAGACGCCCAGCGACAAAAACAACAGGGGTTAGGAAAGCCGATCATTTCAGTCGAGGCGCGCAACCATCGGATTGTCGCTGTTGGTAACCGTATTTATCACTCCTCCCGCTGGAAAACGTTTCACGACTTCCTCCGCGAGTATATTTTCATCTTACTCGGACCCGAATGGGTGGAGAGCGAAAGCAAGAAGCCCCCAGCGGATAGCCATCCGATTATTCAGTGGTATTCCCAAGCCATGCGCGACGCGCGAGCAATGCCCGTTGGAGACACAGGATTGTTCACCGGCGCGATGACTGGGGCTCAACGGGCCTTCCTAAATCTTGCGTATAATCTTTATCTAATTGCGCATCACTCTGACCCGGAGAAGGCGAAGAGAATCATTGATAGCTTCGTGTTGCGGCTCAAGAGCGCTAGGGCCGATGACTTCATTGGCAAGCTTTTTGAGACGTACGCGTCGGCTGCGTTCCTCAAGGCGGGGTTTCAAATCGAGTACGAAAACGAACGTGATGGAGGCGATAGCCATGTTGAATTTGTCGCGACCTACCCCGAAACCTCAAAGAAATTCTCAGTTGAGGTGAAGGCTCGCAACCCTTTGCCGGGGTCAGAGTCTGCCAAAGACAATAAAAAACACCCCAATATTTGGCATAAGATAAAAAAAGCTCTTAAAAAAACGGCGGCGCATGAACGTGTTGTGTTTATTGAGGTCAACGTTTCTGAAGTGGTCGGTCCGGACTTCTCTGGAACATGGGCTGATGCCGCACTCGACCAGATGGAGAAGGCGGAGGAATACGTAGACCGGGAAGGAGTGCCTTACCCGCCTGCCTATGTTATTATCACCAACCATGCCTATCACAACAATCTCGAGGCGTCCGATGTTGGGATACAGGCAATATCGGCTGGATATAAAATCCCCGATTTCGGACCCCGCGCTTCGATAGATCGCTTCAAGAAGTATCTGGAGAACCTTGAGCGCCACAGGGAGATGTTTGCGCTGTTCGACTCATTGAAGGAGCATAGCCACATCCCTGCTACCTTCGACGGTGAGATTCCTGATTTTGCGTTTAGCAACGACACAAGTTTCCCCCGGTTGCGAATCGGGCAGCAGTACCTTGTGCCTGACGAAAGTGGTGTAGAAAGACTAGCGACACTTGAACAAGCCGTGGTTTCAGAATCCGCCAAGAAAGCAATGTGCGTCTACCGGCTAGAGGACCATAGGAGAATTGTCGCCTCCAATGAGTTGACTGAAAGAGAAATAAGTGCATGGAAGCAGCATCCCGAAACGTTTTTTGGTCAACTGGAAGAGAAGCCATCAAAGCCACAAAACTGGCTTGAGTTGGCAGAGTTTTTTTATCGCACCTATAAAAACTCCAGTAAAGAGAAGCTCCTTGAGTTTATGAAGGGGCATGATGATTTGGACCGTCTGGCCGACATGGAGCAGAATGAGCTCGCTATCATCTACTGCGAACGCTTGGGATTGGCGGCTTGGGGGCGAGCGGAAATGAAAGCGGACAACGATGCGTCGAAGCACGAAGCGTAGCGGTTAACCGTAGTGACCGTTCCTGCACCGAAGCGGCTATAATGCTGACGCACCGAGTTTGAGCGCGTTTCCCGATCATTTCCGCATTTTACGCCAGCATATGCCGCCTCCGGGTCTCGCTAATTGCTCCCCCGGAACGACGAAGGAGGAGGTTTTCGCGCCCTTCTTCCAATGCATGGCGAATGCGAGTTCGCGGAAAAGCCTGGGTCCCGGCTCGGGGGCCGGGACCGCGGTAGAGAGATCAGCGCCCAATCTGGCAGAGCTATCGAACCTGCAACACAACCGGGTCCCCGACGCCCGAGCCGGGGTCCAGTGCGACCGACGGCTGGGCATCGGCTTTCGCCGGTGAAACGCGATAGTGGGGTCGTTCCCGCGCAGGCGGGAACCCAGAGCCACTTGGCACTGTCCTCGCTGCTGAATCTCTGGATGCCCGCCAGCGCGGGCATGACGAAAAGCGGTAAGCGCGGCCACCATCCCCCTGCGTCACCCGGCCCCTGCGTCACAATGCGCGCTATCCACAAAAAACCGCAAGGTGCATAGGGATAAAAGTCCGCAAATCGTTTAGGGATATTTCCCTTGGGGGTTTGCACCTGTTGCTGCTGGGGAGTTTTCCATGATCGACATGGAAGTTGCCGACCTATCGCGCTGGCAGTTCGCGCTGACAGCCATGTACCATTTCCTGTTCGTGCCGCTCACGCTGGGGCTGGCCTTCATGCTCGCCATCATGGAGAGCGTCTATGTGATGACCGGCCGTCAGGTCTGGCGGGACATGACGAAATTCTGGGGCGTGCTGTTCGGCATCAATTTCGCGCTCGGCGTCTCCACCGGCATCACGATGGAGTTCCAGTTCGGGATGAACTGGTCCTACTACTCGCACTATGTGGGCGATGTGTTCGGCGCGCCGCTGGCGATCGAGGGCCTGATGGCCTTCTTCCTCGAGGCAACGCTTGTCGGCCTGTTCTTCTTCGGCTGGGACCGGATGAGCAAGCAGGCCCACCTCGCCGTCACCTGGTTCATGGCGCTTGGTACAAACCTGTCGGCGCTTTGGATTCTCATCGCCAATGGCTGGATGCAGAACCCGGTGGGTTCGGAGTTCAATCCCGAGACGATGCGCATGGAAGTCACCGACTTCATGGCCGTCCTCTTCAACCCTGTGGCGCAGGCGAAATTCGTGCACACCGTGGCGGCAGGCTATGTCACCGGTGCGCTCTTCGTGCTGGCGGTCTCCGCCTGGTTCCTCTTGCAGCGCCGCCATCGCGGCTTTGCCAAGCGCTCGATGACGGTCGCGGCGGCCTTCGGCCTGATGGGCTCGCTCTCGGTGGTGGTGCTGGGGGATGAAAGCGGCTACGCGCTCACCCACAACCAGCGCATGAAGCTCGCCGCGCTCGAAGCCATGTGGGAGACGCACGAGGCACCCGCCCCGCTGACGCTTGTCGGCTTCCCGGACGTGGAAGACCACACCACCCATTTCGCCATCGACGTGCCCTGGGTGCTGGGTCTCATCGCCACGCGCTCGCTCGATCAGGAAGTGCAGGGCATATTGCCGCTGGTCGCCATAGCCGAGACGCGCGTGGAGAACGGGCTTCTAGCCTATGACGCGCTGCAGCGCCTGCGCGCTGATGAAAATGATCTGGAGGCCCGCGCCCAGTTTGAGGAGACGAAGACCGATCTGGGCTATGCCCTCCTCCTGACGCGCTACATGGAAGACCCGCGCGAGGCGACGCCGGAACAGATACGCCAGGCCGCTTTCGATACCGTGCCCGACGTGCCGGTCATGTTCTGGTCCTTCCGCTTCATGGCGGGGATCGGCTTCTACATGATCGCGCTCTTTGGCACCGCCTTCGTGCTGAGCACGCTGCGCCGTCACGAGACGCGCTGGTTCCTGTGGGTGGCGCTGGTCTCCCTGCCACTGCCCTGGATCGCGGCAGAGCTTGGCTGGGTGCTGGCCGAATATGGCCGCCAGCCCTGGATCATCGAAGGCATGCTGCCGACCTTCATGGGCGTCTCCAGCCTCAATGCCACGCAGATATGGATGACGATTGGCGGCTTCACCGCGCTCTATGGCGTGCTCGCCGTGATCGAGGTGATGCTGATGCTGATGGTCATCCGGAAAGGGCCTTATCCGGACGCCTCCGGCCATGCCGGAAAGACCCGCAAAGCCCACGGCGCCGCTGCTGGCGGCATGACCCCCATCCCGGCCGAATAGGAGGCAGCTATCATGGAAATCCCGATTTCTTACGAAGTCCTGCGCGTCCTCTGGTGGGGCTTGCTGGGTGTACTCCTGATCGGCTTTGCCGCGACGGACGGTTTCGACTTTGGCGTGGCGGGCCTGTTGCCCTTCGTGGCGAAGACCGACGCCGAGCGCCGCGTGGCCATCAACACGGTCGGCCCGACCTGGGAAGGAAACCAGGTCTGGTTCATCCTCGGGGGCGGGGCGATCTTTGCCGCCTGGCCGATGGTGTATGCAGTCTCCTTCTCGGGGCTCTATCTCGCCATGTTCGTGCTGCTGGCCGCCCTGATCCTGCGCCCTGTCGGCTTCAAATACCGCTCAAAGCGGGAAGACCCGCGCTGGCGTGCCATGTGGGACTGGGCGCTCTTTACCGGCGGCTTCGTGCCGGCCCTGCTCTTTGGCGTGGCGGTCGGCAATGTGCTCGTCGGCCTGCCCTTCCGCTTCGACGATACGATGCGGGCCTATTGGGAAGGGTCCTTCTTTGACCTCCTGAACCCGTTTGCGATCCTGTGCGGGCTGCTCTCGGTCACGATGATGGGCCTGCACGGTGCGGCCTGGCTTTCGATGAAGGCAGAGTACGGACCGGTGCGCGACCGTGCGCGCCGCTTTGCACCCATCTTTGCCATTGTCTCGATCGTACTCTTTGCCGGCGGCGGGCTGGTCATGGCCTATGGCCCGTTCGGCTTTACGCAACTGGGCGATGTCGATCCGTCAGGCCCGTCCAACCCGCTGCGCACCGAGACGGTAGCCGCCGCCGGGGCGTGGCTCGCCAATTATGCGGCCCATCCCTGGATGATACTGGCGCCGGTTCTGGGCTTTGGCGGGGCGATGGCTGCGCTGGTGGGCCTCAGGCTCAACTCGGAAAGCCTGACCTTCCTCGGCTCCAAGCTTTCCACCTTCGGCATCATCTCCACGGCGGGGCTTTCCATGTTCCCCTTCATCCTGCCGTCGAGCCTTGATCCCAATTCCAGCCTGACCGTGTGGAACGCCTCGTCCAGCCACCTCACGCTCTTCATCATGCTGATCGTGACGGCGATCTTCCTGCCCATCGTCCTCGCCTACACGGCCTGGGCCTTCAAGGTGATGTGGGGCCGGGTGACGACGCAGGACGTGACCAGCGGTGACTACTACTAGAGTTCGAAAGGAGCTGATCGATATGTGGTATTTTGCCTGGATACTCGGCCTTGGCCTTGCCTGCTCCTTCGCGATCCTCAACGCGATGTGGCACGAGATTTCGCTGGGTGATGAGGGTGATCGCGGCTCCAGCGAGGAAGCCGCGTTCTGAGACGGTGTCATGCGGCGCCTGCAGCCCTGAAATGCTGCAGGCGCTGCGTGCAATATGGCCCAGCGCATGACCTTGTCTTGACCCGCCCCCCGCGCCAATTACTGTCGCGGGTTCGCCCGGCAAGAGGCGGCTAGCGGGAGGTCACGAGACGATGGGTTTTTTCAGCGCGATCCGGCGTGAGATTTTCTACACGAAGGAGCTGGTGCGCCTTCTCAAGACGCTCAAATCCATCACCCCGGATTCAACCGATCTCACTGCGGACCTGCTGGAACGCAATGTGGACGCGCACAAGACCCGTCCGGCCTTCATTCTGGAAGATGGTTCCACCATCAGCTACGGCGCGTTTGACGCGTTTGCGAACCGGGTGGCCAACTGGGCGCTCGCCAGCGGCATGAAGCCCGGGGACACGGTTGCGCTCTACATGGGCAATCGCTGGGAATACATCGCCTTCTGGTTTGGCCTGTCCAAGGTCGGCATTATCGCCGCGCTTCTCAACAATCAGGTGACCGGCAAGGCGCTGGCCCACGGCATGAATATCGCCGAGGCCGCCCATGCCATCATCGAGGGCGAGCTGAGCGCCGCCTATGCCGCGACCGCCGATGCCATCGGCCCGATCACCCCTTGGGTGTTTGACGGGCCGGCCGGCGATGTGCCCGGCGGGCAGGACCTCTCGGCCGCGCTTCATGCCGTTTCCGACGAGCGCCCGGGCCGGGAGCACCGCGAGCATCTGCGCGCAAAAGACCCTTGCCTGAAAATGTATACCTCCGGCACGACGGGCCTGCCCAAGGCGGCCATCGTCGCCCACACCCGCTCGATGTATTACCTGCAGGTCTTCGCCGTTGCGGCCCATGCCTCTCCGAAGGACCGGATGATGATGGTCCTGCCGCTCTACCATGCGACGGGCGGGCTATGCGGTGTTGGTTGCGCACTCAGCCAGGGCGGCGCGCTGATCGTGCGGCGCAAGTTCTCCGCCAGCGCCTTCTGGAAAGATGCTGCCGAACATGGCGCGACCATGTTCATGTATGTCGGCGAGCTGTGCCGCTTCCTTGTCGCCGCCGATCCCTCGCCGGAAGAGAAGAAGCACAAGATTCGCGTTGCCATCGGCAATGGCTTGCGCCCCGATGTCTGGCCGCGCTTTGTCGAACGCTCCGGTATCAAGCGGGTGATGGAGTTCTATGGTGCGACCGAAGGTAATGTCGGCTTCCTGAACCTCGATTCAAAGCCCGGCGCCATTGGCCGCGTGCCGCCCTATCTGAAAAGCCGCTTCAACTCGCACCTTGTGAAGTTTGATCTCGATACCGAACAGCCCGTGCGCAACGCCAAGGGGCGCTGCATTCCGTGCGGACCGGACGAGGTGGGCGAAGCCATTGGCGAGATCCGCTCCGATGATGCCCGCTACCGCTTTGACGGTTATGGCGACAAGGAAGCGACCGAGAAGAAGCTGCTGCGCGACGTCTTCAAGAAGGGCGATCTCTATTTCCGCACCGGCGATCTGATGAAGCGCGATGCGCAAGGCTATTTCTACTTCATCGACCGGGTGGGTGACACTTTCCGCTGGAAGTCGGAAAACGTCTCCACCTCGGAAGTGGCCGAGATCATGGGCATGGCGCCGGGTATCGTCCAGGCCAACATCTATGGCGTGCCGGTGGCCGATTATCCCGGCAAGGCCGGCATGGCGGCGCTGGTGGTCAACAAGGATTTCGATCTGGCAAAAGTCCACGCCCATGTGACCAGGGAGCTGCCGGCCTATGCCCGCCCGCTCTTCGTGCGTATCCATCAGGAAGACCCGTCAGAGCACACCACCGGCACCTTCAAGCTGAAGAAGACCGATCTGGTGGCTGAAGGGTGGGACCCGGCGAAAATCTCCGAGCCGCTCTATATCGACCACCCTGTCGAGAAGACCTATGTTCCGCTGACCGCAGAAATCCGCGCCGCGATCGAAAGCGGGGAGCTGCGGGTCTAGGGGCGGGTTTCGCGGCTTGAGCTGAACCCCGGAACCGAGCCGCGGCAGCCGGGTTCTTTCAGCGTGCAGTCCAGCGCGAGGTCAAGGACGGCTCACTGGACCGCCGCGACTTCCGACATCGCTTGCTGGACGATCAGTCCTAACGCCGCGCCTTGCGGGCGCTGGAAAGATCAAGCTCCGGCGCGGCGTGGTCGGTTGCGGCGCTGACGGGCAGGTGGCAGGTCACTTTCGTGCCGCGTCCGGGCTGGGCCTCGCGCTGGTAAAGGAAATCGTGCGCCTGCATGGCGGCTGGGTGG
>NZ_JBQLZR010000209.1:0-7174 GCF_052168375.1 Glycocaulis sp. | reverse complement strand
GGTTGTCGGGGAGTACATCTACAAGCCCGCCACCAAGGCGGCGCTGCTGATCCTCAACACCTTCGTGACCGCAGGCCTGTGGATCGCAGTTCTTTATTCCGTACTCGCGCTGGCGCGCTAGGAGCAGGTTTCGATGTCTGACTACAAATGGATCGACCACTCGTTTGACGTTGTCGTGGTGGGCGCAGGCGGCTCCGGCCTTCGTGCAGCCCTTGGCGCCGCGCAGGCCGGCCTGAAGACCGCATGCATCACCAAGGTGTTTCCGACGCGCTCCCACACGGTCGCAGCGCAAGGCGGCATCTCGGCCAGCCTCGGCAATATGGGCGAGGATGACTGGCGCTGGCACATGTACGACACCGTCAAGGGGTCGGACTGGCTGGGCGACCAGGACGCCATCGAATATCTCTGCCGCGAGGCGCCCGCCGCCGTGTACGAGCTTGAACACTGGGGCGTGCCCTTCTCGCGCACCGAAGAGGGCAAGATCTACCAGCGCGCCTTTGGCGGCATGACCCGCAATTACGGCGAAGGCCCGGTGCAGCGCACCTGCGCCGCCGCTGACCGGACCGGCCACGCCATCCTGCACACGCTCTATGGCCAGTCCCTGCGCCACTCGACCGAGTTCTTCATCGAGTATTTCGCGCTTGATCTCATCATGGACGAGGAAGGTGCCTGCCGCGGCGTCACCGCCTGGAAGCTCGATGACGGCACGCTGCACCGCTTCCGCGCGCAAAAAACGATCCTCGCCACCGGCGGCTATGGCCGTGCCTATTTCTCCGCCACCTCTGCCCACACCTGCACCGGTGACGGCAATGCGATGGTGCTGCGCGCCGGCCTGCCTTTGCAGGACATGGAGTTCGTCCAGTTCCACCCGACCGGCATCTATGGCGCTGGCTGCCTCATCACCGAGGGCGCGCGCGGCGAAGGCGGCTATCTCACCAACTCCGAAGGCGAGCGCTTCATGGAGCGCTATGCCCCTTCCGCCAAGGACCTTGCCAGCCGCGACGTTGTCTCGCGCTCCATGACGGTGGAGATCCGCGAAGGACGCGGCGTCGGCCCCAACAAGGACCACATCTTCCTGCACCTCGATCACCTTGATCCCAAAGTGCTGCACGAGCGCCTGCCCGGCATTTCGGAAAGCGCGAAAATCTTTGCCGGTGTGGACGTGACGCGCGAGCCGATCCCGGTCCTGCCGACCGTCCACTACAATATGGGCGGTATCCCGACGAATTATCACGGCGAAGTGCTGACCAAAGTCGGCGGCGATCCTGACCATGTCGTGCCCGGCCTGATGGCCGTGGGCGAAGCGGCGTGCGTCTCGGTGCACGGGGCAAACCGCCTCGGCTCCAACTCGCTCATCGACCTCGTCGTGTTCGGCCGCGCGGCCGGTCTTCGCTGCGCGGAGACGACGCAGTCCGGCGCAACGCAGGCGGAACTGCCCAAGGATGCGGGCGAGGCGACGCTTGCCCGCTTTGACCGCTTCCGCAACGCCAATGGCGGCACCCCGACCGCGAAGCTGCGCCTCGACATGCAGCGCGCCATGCAGGAAAACTGCGCCGTCTTCCGTACGCAGGACGTGCTGGACGAAGGTGTGGAGCGTATCGCCAAGGTGGTCTCCGGCTCGGCCGATATTGCGATCAGGGACCGCTCGCTGATCTGGAACACGGACCTGGTCGAAGCGCTGGAATTCGACAATCTGATCGCCCAGGCCGCCGTCACCGTGAACTCGGCAGCGGCCCGCACCGAAAGCCGCGGCGCCCACGCCCGCGAGGACTTCCCCGACCGCGATGACACGCAATGGATGAAGCACACGCTCGCCTGGTATGAGGAAAAGACCGGCAAGGTCACGCTGGGTGACCGTCCGGTGCACGAATACACCCTCTCCAACGACATCGCCTATATCGAGCCCAAGGCCCGGGTCTACTAGACCGCCCGCAAACAGGACGACTGACATGGTCCAGCTGACGCTGCCGAAAAACTCGCAAGTCAAAAAAGGCAAGGCCTGGCCGAAGCCGGAAGGCGCGAAGAACACGCGCACCTTCAAGGTCTACCGCTATGACCCGGATACGGGCGAGAACCCGCGCTGGGACACCTATGAGGTGGACATGGACAGATGCGGGCCGATGGTTCTGGACGCGCTGTTCTTCATCAAGAACGAGATCGATTCCACGCTCGCCTTCCGCCGGTCGTGCCGCGAGGGGATTTGCGGCTCGTGCTCGATGAATATTGGCGGGCGCAACACGATTGCCTGCACCGCAGCCATCGACGACTACAAGGGCAGCGTCACCATCTCACCGCTGCCGCACCAGCCGGTGATCAAGGACCTGATCCCGGACCTGACCAATTTCTACGCCCAGCTGACCAGCATCAAACCCTATCTCCAGACGACGACGCCGACCCCGCAAGGTGAATGGCGCCAGTCTGTCGAGGACCGCGAAAAGCTCGACGGGCTCTATGAGTGCATCCTTTGCGCCTCGTGCTCGACGGCCTGCCCGTCCTACTGGTGGAACTCCGACAAGTATCTGGGCCCGGCTGCGCTGCTGCAGGCCTATCGCTGGATCGCCGACAGCCGCGACGAAGCCACCGGCGAGCGCCTCGATGAGCTGGAAGACCCGTTCAAGCTCTATCGCTGCCACACCATCATGAACTGCACCAATGTGTGCCCGAAAGGCCTGAACCCGGCCAAAGCCATCGGCCACATCAAGGAATTGCTGGTCGAACGGCAGGGGTAGGGTTTTATCCCTGATGCTCCGGGGCATCCGCGCGATCGCGCTTGCAGGCCGCTTCGCGGTCTGATCCCCTGGTATTTTATGCAACCGGGGTCCCCCGCCCCGACGGGGGACCCATGCCACATCCCGCAGACTGGACAGATGGATCCCGGGTTCCCCGTTTTCACGGGGACAGGCAAGTCCGGGAACCCGGTTGTAATCTGACCGCCAGATTCATCCGGTTTCCCGCTCAAACTCTCCACCTCGTCACCCCCGCGCAGGCGGGGGTCCAGAGATCATAAGGCTCTGACGGTTGCCAGCGGCTCTGGGTTCCCGCCTGCGCGGGAACGACGAGATAGAGGTTCCCCGGCGCGCAGCGCCGAAAAGCGCGAACGCGCGCCCGAGCTAATGCGAGGAGCAAAGCCCGGATGGGCTGACCATCAAGAAGAACTGGACCCCGACTTTCGTCGGGGAAACGCAAAGAGAGGCGAACCCCGGCGGAGAACGCCTTCCCCCTTCCCCGAATCCTCCCCCGCCGCTAAACACCAGCCCATGAAATCGATCTGTGTGTATTGCGGGGCGAGCCCCGGCGGGCATCCCGCCTATGCCGAAGCGGCAAAGGCCGTGGGCTTCCATCTGGCAAGTGAGGGCTACCGGCTGGTCTATGGCGGCGGTCAGGTGGGCCTGATGGGCGTTCTGGCCGATGCGGCGGTTGATGCCGGCGGCGCGGTCACCGGCGTGATCCCCGACTTTCTCCACCATCGCGAGATCGCCCATCCGCGCGTGACAGACATGCGCGTCGTTACCTCCATGCATGAGCGCAAGCACGTCATGGCCGAGGAATCCGATGCCTTCATCGCCCTGCCCGGCGGCATTGGCACGATGGAGGAGATGTTCGAGATCTGGACCTGGAGCGCGCTCGGCCGTCACACCAAGCCGGTCGGGCTCATCAATGTGAACGGCTATTATGACGGGCTGCTGGCTTTTCTCGACCGGATGCAGGCCGATGGCTTTGTGCAAGCCAAGCACCGCGCGATGCTGTTTTCCGGCGAGGATGTGGGCGATGTTCTCGCCCGCATGGCCGATTACGACCATCCAGGTGTGATTCCCTCGCTTGAACGCGCGCGCATGTAGGGTGTATCGCCAGTCCCATGCGTTTGCCCGACCAGAAACTTGAACAGATTCTCGACCGCTTCGACCAGATCGAGGCGCGCCTTGGCGCGGCTGCCGATGGCGAGGAAATCGTGCGCCTGTCGCGCGAGCATTCCGAGCTGAAGGACGTGACCGAGAAGGCCCGCGAACTGAAAGCCGCGCGCGCAGGCCTTGCCGAGGCCGAAGCCATCATCGCCGAGGGCGGCGACAAGGACATGGCCGAGCTGGCCCAGGAAGAACGCGCCGAACTGAAGGAGCGCATCCCCGAGATTGAGCGCGAGCTGCAACTCCTCCTCCTGCCCAAGGACAAGGATGACGAGGCGAGCGTCATCCTGGAAATCCGTGCCGGCACTGGCGGCGACGAGGCCGCGCTCTTTGCCGGCGACCTCTTCTCCATGTACCAGCGCCACGCCTCCAAGCAGGGCTGGAAGGTCGAGGTGCTCTCCGCCAGTGATAGCGAGGTGGGCGGCTACAAGGAGGTCATCGCCTCGGTCAACGGGCGCGGCGTGTTCGGAAAGCTGAAGTTTGAATCCGGCGTGCACCGCGTCCAGCGCGTGCCAGCCACCGAAGCGGGCGGACGCATCCACACCTCCGCCGCGACGGTTGCCGTTCTGCCGGAACCGGAAGATGTCGACATCCAGATTCGCGACGAGGACATCCGCATCGACACGATGCGGGCCTCCGGCGCAGGCGGCCAGCACGTCAACAAGACGGATTCGGCTGTGCGCATGACCCACCTTCCCACCGGGATCGTGGTGATCAGCCAGGAAAAGTCCCAGCACCAGAACCGCGCTATCGCCATGCAGGTGCTCAAGACCAAGCTCTATGAAAAGGAGCGCGCGGAGAAGGATGCCGCGCGGGCCGCCGAGCGCAAGGGCCAGGTCGGCTCCGGCGACCGGTCAGAGCGCATCCGCACCTACAACTATCCGCAAGGGCGCGTCACCGATCACCGCATCAATCTGACGCTCTACAAGCTGCCGGAGATCGTGGCCGGCGAGGCTCTCGGCGAAGTGATCGACGCGCTGCTGGCCGAGGATCAGGCCGCGCGCCTCGCCGCCATGGACGAGGGTTGAAATAGTATTCGTCGTTCCCGCGCAGGCGGGAAACCAGAGCCGCCTACCCAAGGTTTTCGGGCTTCAACTCTGGACCCCCGCCTGCGCGGGGGTGACGAAGTGGCAGGTGAAAGGGTGCCAGTTTCCACATGATCCCCACCCTGCTCAAAGCCGCTACGAACCGCCTTGCCGCCGCCGGCATCGAGGATGCACGCGAGGATGCCCGCGCGCTTCTGCGCCACGCCCTGAACCTGGATGCGGCAGGCATGATTGCGCGCGGCGAAGCCACCTTGAGCGCTGACGAAATCACCCGTTTCGAGGCCCTGATTACCCGTCGCGCGGCACGCGAGCCCCTGTCACAGATCATCGGCACCCAGCCCTTCTGGACGCTGGATCTGATTGTCACGCGCGATGTGCTGACCCCGCGCAGCGATACCGAGACGCTTGTGGCGGCAGCTCTTGAAACCGTGAAGGACCGCAAGGGGCCGTTGCGCATTCTCGACATTGCCACCGGTTCGGGCGCCATCGCCCTGGCGCTCCTCAGTGAATTGCCAGACGCCGTAGCCGTGGCGACCGACATTTCGCCCGAAGCCTTGAGCATCGCGAAGCGGAACGCGGGCCGCACCGGACTGCAGGCGCGCATACGGTTTGAAGAGACAAGCTGGGCGGACGGTATCGCGGGCAAGTTTGATCTCGTTGTCTCCAACCCGCCCTATATCGATCCTGACGTCATTGCCGGGCTGGAGCCGGAAGTGCGCGATCATGAACCGCGCCTCGCCCTTGATGGCGGCAAGGACGGGCTGGAGCCCTACCCCCACCTTCTGCGCGAGGCACGCCGTCTTCTGGCTCCGCGCGGCCACGCCCTGTTCGAGATTGGCCACGATCAGGGCCGGGCGGCACTGGCATTGGCGCGCGAGACAGGCTGGAGCCAGTCCCGTATCCTGACCGACCTTGGCGGGCGAGACCGGGTCCTTTGTGTCCATGACTGAAAAAGACTTGGAAATGACTTGCAGATGAGTCTAGGTTGATTGCGATACAGCGGTTGTGGCGCGCCGGGACAGGGCTGTTACAACTGAAAAGTGGCAAGCGCTCCCCGCTGTAATACCGGCTCTCATCTTGCAGAGACATGTGCCACCGGCCCACAGGTGTGTCATGGCTTGGCGCTACCCGGCCATTTGGCCAGGGCCCGCAAGGCGGGGCCAGAACGGACAGGTAATCTGAAAAAAGATGTCGGTCACAAAATGAGGACCCACCACGACATGAAGCGTCAACGCGGCCGTGGGCGTAAGCCCAACAATAATCAGGGCAATCGCAATTTCGAAAGCAATGGTCCGGACGTGAAGATCCGGGGCAATGCCGCCCATATCTATGAAAAATACCTCCAGCTGGCGCGCGATGCCTCCTCCTCGGGCGACCGGGTGATGGCGGAGAATTACTACCAGCACGCCGAGCACTATTTCCGCATCCTGCAGGTCATCCAGCCGCGCCGTGAAGAGCGCGATGTGAACGATGACGACAATGATGACAACGAGGATGGCGACGACCGCAACGATCGTAACGCGCACAATGCCGGCCGCCAGAATCAGGACGGCGAGGATGGCGAGCGTCAGGAACGCTCCGGCGGTGACCGCCAGCCGCGTGGCCGCCGCGAGCGGGGACCGCGCCGCCGTCAGGATGGCGAAAACCGCGCGAATGCAGACGGCCGCGACAAGCCGCAGGCCGACAGCTCTGACAACGCCCCCTCCGATCCACTGCGCATGGTCGATCCGGGCGCATCCGAAGCGCCTGCTTCCAGCCAGGGCGAAGGCGATCAGCCCGAGGCTCCGCGTCCGGCCCGCGCCCGCAAGCCCCGCCGTCCGCGCGGCGATGCCGAGGCAGAAGCGGCACTGAAAACCGCCTCCGGCGACGGCGAGGCGGCAGCCTAGGGTTTTTGGTCTTCCACTGACCTCACTACCGGGGCCCCGCCCCCGAGCCGGGGCCTAAGGGAAGTCCCGCAAATTCACAGATGGATCCCGGGTCAAGCCCGGGAACCCGGCATCGGCCCGCACAAGCTGGCTGATGCTGGCCTCCACCTGTTTCACCGGCTACAAGCCGGGAAAATGCGAGGAATGCAGTCTTTCGTCGTAATTCCGGCGAAAGCTGGAAACCGGCTTTTTTGTTTTTCTGGGTCTCCCGTCGATGCGGGAGACCCCGGTCTGGTTGACCGCCCCTACCGCCCCCGACGAATTTATCCCCCTCCAGCTTGTGTGGTCTCGGCGCCACACC
>NZ_JBQLZR010000208.1:0-4004 GCF_052168375.1 Glycocaulis sp. | reverse complement strand
CCCAGCGGCGCTCTGCACGTTCGGTCGCCCGCCGCCATGAGGGGTACTGGGTAAAGATGGCGCAGGCATTTTGCGCCTGCGCAGGCGGCGCACGATGACTGCACGCCGCTGCCAGCGTCAGGAAGGCTGCAATGAGGAGGAGCCGCAAAACCATGACCGGAGTTTCGCCGGTCATGGTTAAAAGGCGTTAAACCTGCCTAGAAGTTCATCCGCAGGACAAGACGCAGGACGTGGTTCACGTAGTCGTCTCGATAGTCTGCATCGTAGGCGAAGGTGAAGGTGGTGTAGTCAGACCCCGCCGACAGGCCGAAACCGGCAAGCAGACCGGCGCTTGGCAGTTCAGCAGCGCGCAGGGTGAACGGATTGCCGTTCTCGCCAAAGCGGGCAGTGGTCTCGCCCGCATTGCCCGAGAAATCACCGCGATAGCCGACGCGGGCATAGGGCAGCCACCAGCTTCCTGCCCGGTTGAACATGCGCCCGACCGTGATCGTCGCACCGCCGGTGAGAGCGCTGGTCGTGCGGCTGTCCACATAAAGGGCGAGTTCCGGGGCGGTGTTGTCGAGAGCGATCTCGTTGAAGCCGTCTTCGGAAATCGACAGATAGGTCAGGGCGACTTCAGGGCGGACGACCCAGGCGCCGAGCGGAATGTCGCGGCCAGCCTGTGCCGACAGCGAGTAGTGCCAGCCATTCCAGTCAGCTGAGGTCGAACCGGTATAGGAGCCGATGCCGATGCGGCGCTCGGTCTCGAAACGGTTGAAGCCGGCAGACGCCATGAAGGACGCGTCGATGCCCCCAAGGTCGATGGCGGCATAGCCGGAGAACTGACCCATCAGATTGGTCATCGGATCGTGGTTCAGACCGACCTGTTCGATCTCGCTGGCTGCGCCCGAAACGCTCACGCCTACAGCGTAGAACGGACCAAGCGGGCGGTCGAGGCCGACGGCAACGCCGAGACCATAACCACGATAGCCCGGGCCGAGAATGCTCTCGGCGCGGTCGGCATAATATCCGAATTCCTGAATCCACAGACCGGCAAGCTCGGACGGTGACAGGCGTGCATTGCGCAGGCGCGTGGAAACGGCGCCTGACGCAGCATCGTGGGAGGCCAGCGCGAACTGGATAGCGCTGGCGGCGTATTCCGGCAGAAGCTGGTCATAGGCCTGATAGAAGGCGTCCTGATCACGGATGGCCGCAATCGCATTGCCCAGCGAACTGACATCGTCGAACAGGGAGAGGGCCGCGTCGTAGACGGCGGCGCGGTTCGGATCGAAGCCGATCTCGCCTGCCGTCTTGCGGTCAAGGCTGAGGACTAGCGTGTCAGGATCGTTTGCGTCGCGTTGCAGGGTCGCGTTGTAGAGGAAGGGCGTGTCGACGGCTTCCAGGATTACGGACTCGTCAGCCACCACGAGCGTGCCGGCTGACAGCACCCGGTAGGTGCGGCTCTGACCGACCAGCTCGGACAGGGAAACGACCAGTTCGGAGCCTTGCTCGAAGGATACCTGTCCACTTGCAACCAGAGCGGTGTTGGCGCTGGTATTGCCGTCGAGCACCAGATTCAAGGTCGCGCCATCGCCGAAGCGGGCAGAGGTAATGTTCGTCTGGCCTGTCAGGCCCAGCGACAGCGTGGCTGCTTCCACATCAATGGCGAGCTGGCCGTCTGACGATGTAATCTGGCCGTTCAGCTCGGCATTGCGCAGGATCAGGCTGTCCGCACCGGCGCCGAAATGGACATTGCCATTGACGGTGCCAGCCGTGATCTCGAGCGTGTCAGCGCCCGAGCCGAACAGGATATCGCCCGTGATCGAAGGATCGCTGGCATCTTCATCAGCAGGAGCCGACTGCGAAACAGTGAGGCCCGCCGTCATGGCGCTGGCGTCGATGGCGACGAGGGTGGGGTTCAGCCCGTCCTGAGCGTCGGAAACATCGGCCGTGATGGCGCCGGTATTGGCAATGGTTTGCAGGCTGTTAGACTCGACGCGGATCGCCGTTGCGCCCGTGCCTTCGATATTGATGTTGGCGCGCAGCGTGCCGGAATTGTCGATCCGGCCAACCATGGCGCCGGCCTCGATGTGAAGGGCCGTGGAGCTTCCGGTGCCACGCGTGTCGTCGGCGAAGCCATCATCCTCATAGCCTTGCGCGGTGCTGGCGATGATGGTGCCGGAATTGTTGAAGCCGGCCATCTGCGCGCCTGCACCCAGGCGCACAGCCGTTGAATCCGCGTCATAGCCCACCGAGGTGACGGTGCCGGTGTTTTCAAACCCGCCCGCTTCCAGAATGACCGCCTGGATATTGCCGTTGACGTCACGCCCCGCGATCAGGATCGCGTTTGCGCTGACACCGTCGAAAAGGCCATTGGCGCTGATGAAGCCGTCATTGACGAGGCCAAAGCCGCGATTGCGGGTGACGGTATCGCCCTCCTCGGCGTCATCGCTGGTATCGGGTTCTTCGTAGACAACCTCGCCCAGCCGGACCGGACCGGTCGCATTGGCTCCTGGCTGCACGGCGAAGGCGGGCGCGCTGCCGAAATTGGAAACATTGCCGCCGGTGGCCGTATCGGTTGCGCCTGCCACGAACACGCCGTCGACAACCGATCCGGCGATGATGACGGAGCCTGCCGAGAGGCGTGAGTCCTCTGCAACATCGCCCGCTTCACGGTCGGAAAGCGCTTCGTAGATTTCGCGCAAGGCCCGTTCACCGATGCGGAAACCGCCCGCGCGCACCGAACCGGCGATACGGACGCCGCCGCCAATATCGCCGTTGACGGAGAGCGCGCTGGAGCCGGTGCCTGTGCCGGTGACGTTGGAACCGTTTGCAATGACCACATCGCCGCTGACAGGGCCTTCGATCGACGCCGCAACGCTGTTGTCACCGATGATGGAGGTCGTGCCTGCAATCGTGACATCGCCATTGACGCCAGACACGACGCGCAGGCCGTAGGAATCATTGCCGGTGACGGACACGCTGCCGACGACGGTCACATCGCCATTGAACGCAGCTTCGCCTGCTGAACCGATCTGGATACCGGTCTTGCCGGTTTCGGTTGTGAACTGGTCGATCGCCTCGTCCAGCGGAGTGCCAGTGGCAATATCCTCATCGGTCAGCTGGATGGTGCCGGCATGGACGAGCTCGCCCGTACGGCCACCCTGCACCAGAATGCCGGTCGAGTTGTCCTGGTCCTCGATGGTGATGCTGGAGCCGGAGCGGGTCTCGACAGAATTATCGGAATCCAGCGTGACAGCCGGACCGGGATTGCCGGTCAGTGTCACACGGCCGCTGGAGGTGATGACTATGTCACCCGCTTCCGAGGTGCGGACCGGCGTTGTGCGCTCGGTGCTGATTTCCTCGTCCGCCAGAGCGGCAGTGGACGACAGAACTGCAACCGATGCAGCGGCAAGTAGACGACGGCGCATGCAGACCCTCCGGCGGACATTCCCCTCTGGCCGGGTTTGGCACCCGGCGCAGTAAGCCATGGAGACTCTTAGACGATGCTTCTGCCCCCGTCGACCATTGAGGCGCGCTTGTAATCTTTCGATGTCAGTCACGAAAAAGCCCGCCGCGGGTGCGGCGGGCTGATCCGTTCGGTGCAGGTCCGGCTAGACCTTGTAGTAAAGCTCGAACTCCACCGGGTGCGGGTGGTGTTCGATGCGGCTGACCTCTTCCATCTTCAGGTCGATATAGGCGTCGATCTGGTCGTCATCCATGACGCCGCCCTTTTTCAGGAACGCGCGGTCGGCATCGAGATTTTCCAGCGCCTCGCGCAGATTGCGGCTGACGGTGGGTATGTCTTTCAGCTCTTCCGGCGGCAGATCGTAGAGGTCCTTGTCCATGGCATCGCCCGGATGGATCTTGTTGGCGATACCGTCGAGACCGGCCATGAGCAGCGCGGTGAAGGTGAGATACGGGTTGCCGGCCGGATCGGGGAAGCGGGCTTCGATGCGCTTGCCCTTGGGCGAGCCGACATAGGGAATACGGATCGAGGCCGAGCGGTTGCGGGCCGAGTAGGC
>NZ_JBQLZR010000207.1:0-26030 GCF_052168375.1 Glycocaulis sp. | reverse complement strand
CTGGTCTTTTGTGGCTCCAGCGCGCGTGCGCGTAACAGATTTATCGATTTTCTGGAGGTTAGCCCCATGCTCTCACGGCCGCTGCTTACGGTTCTGAGTGTCGTCACAATTGCTAGCATGGCGGCCGGCTGCGCGTCGCGTTCCAGCACCGAGAGCGAGAGCCGGGGCCTCTTTGGCGGCCTGCTCGGCAGCGGACCCAGCGCGTCCGCGCCAGATGCCGGCATCGGCGTGAACACCTTCCTCTGGCGCGCATCGCTCGACACGCTGTCCTTCATGCCGCTCGACCAGATCGACCCGTTCGGCGGCGTCATCATCACCGACTGGTACGCCAACCCGGAAGCGCCCGAAGAGCGTTTCAAGGCAACCGTCTACATTCTCGACAGCCGTCTTCGCGCCGATGCGCTCAGCGTGCAGCTCTTCCGTCAGGTGCGCAGCGGCGACACCGGCGACTGGACGGACGCAACCGTCGATCAGGGCACGCGCATCCAGGTGGAGAACGCCATTCTGACGCGCGCCCGCCAGCTGCGCATTTCGCAACTGCCCAGCTCCTGACGGGAAGCCGGGGGCGTCAGGACGAGGGAGCCATGCGCATCATGCCCGTAACCGCTCTGCGCCTTCTTGCTGCCAGCCTCTGCCTTTCGCTTTCGGCATGCGGCTTCCAGCCGCTTTATGCCGGTCCGGGCCAGACCCTGATCGACAACCTCGCCGTATCGGTCAATGGCGATGAGCGCCTGTCCTACCTGACCGAAACCGCCCTGATGGAGCGGATTGGCGTGTCTGAAGGGCGCACCCGCACACTCGATGTCACGCTGCAGACGGTTCAGATCCCGCTGGGCGTATCGTCCGATGGCCAGGCGACCCGCGTCGCGCTCAATGTCCGCGCCAATTACGTGCTCGAAGGTGAAGGCGGAGAGGCGCTGCGCCGCTCCGTCACCGAACGCATCGTGTTCGAGACACCGCGCGAGCCCTACGCGCTTATCTCGGCCCGCGCGAATGCCGAACGGCGTGCGGCAGAAGTTGTTTCCGATGCCCTGGTGCGTGACCTTCTGGGTGCCATCCGCACCGAAGAGGCCCAGCGCGCGCGCCCGGATGTCCGCCCGGCTGCCGGGAGCCGTTAAGGCGTGGTCAAACCCGCCAATGCGTCGGTCGACCGCCTCCTGCGGTCACCGCCAGCCGATATCCGCGTCTTCGTCATCTTTGGCCCCGATAGTGGGCTGGTACGCGAGCGAGCCAATCTGCTGGCCTCTGCGATTGCAGACGATCCCGACGATCCGTTCAACGTCACCCGCTTCACCGATGAAGACCTGAAGAATGATCCGGCTGCGCTGGCCGATGCGATGGCAGCCATGTCGCTCATGGGCGGCGAGCGTCTCGTTCGCGTGCGGCTCGCTTCCGACAATGCTGCGCTTGCGCGATGGGTGGGAGAGTTCGAGGCCGGGGAAACGCCTGCGGAAGGGCGCCTGATCGTCGAGGCAGGCAATCTCACCAAAGGCTCCAAGCTGCGAAAGCTCGCCGAGGACGGCAAGCGTTCTGCGGCCATCGCCTGCTATGCTGACAATGCCCGGGCACTGATCGAGATTGCCGAGGAGAGCTTTCGCGCCGAAGGGCTGAGCCTCGCCGGTGAAGCGCGCCAAGCGCTCGCGGACATTCTGGAAGGCGACCGGGAGCTTGCTCGCTCCGAGACAGAAAAGCTTATACTTTACAAGGGTTTCGACGGCGGCGAGATCACGCTGGATGATCTGGAAGCCATTTCGACGGTCAGTTCGGAAGCCGCACTCGACAAGGTGATCGATGCGGCGCTTGCCGGCGATGTGCGTGGCGCGGACGCCGAGTACAGGCGCGCACTCGATTCAGGAACCAGCCCTGTCGCGATCGTGCGCGCACTTCAGCGCAAGATTGACCAGATCGAGCGCTTCCATCAGGCGGCTGGTGATGCCGGTGCGATTGCGCGCGCCGGCATTCCGCGTTTCGGACCGCCTGCCCAAAGGTTTCAGGCAGCCGCGCGCCTTTGGAACCGGTCTCGCATTGCCAGAGCGCGCGACATTGCCTTCGAGACGGAACTCGCCATCAAGCGCTCAGGCTCCCCGGCAGAAGCGCTAGCGGGCGAAACACTCCTGCGTCTGGCCCGCGCCGCGGCGCCCGGCCGCTAGCGCGAGGACAGCCGGCGGCAGAGATCGTCAAGCTGTTCGAGCGTGGAGTAGCGGATACGGATCTCGCCGGCCTCACCACGATGACCGATCTCGACCTCCAGCCCCAGGCGCTCGGCCAAATCGGCCTCCAGCGCGCGCGTGTCGGCATCTTTCTGGACTTTTTCCAGCTTTCCGGCCCGCGCCTTGCGTTCCGGCGCCTGTTCCTTGCGGGCAAGGGCCTCAGCCCCGCGTACAGAAAGCCCGCCGGAAATAATGCGTTCTGCCAGAGCCGCCGGATCACCTGCCGTCGCTATCGCTCTGGCGTGACCTGCAGACAGCCGTCCGGCCTCCAGATGGTCCAGCACGGCCGCGGGCAGCGCCAGAAGACGCAAGGTGTTGGCAATGTGCGCACGCGATTTTCCAACTGCCCGCGCGACATCCTCCTGGGTATGGCCGAACGCCTCGATCAGCTGGCGATAGCCGCGCGCCTCTTCCACCGCGTTAAGATCCTGGCGCTGGACGTTCTCTACAATGGCGATTTCCAGCGTTTCGCGGTCGGTGAACTCGCGGATGACGGCCGGAATCTCATGCAGGCGCGCGCGCTGGGCTGCGCGCCAGCGCCGCTCGCCCGCCACGATCTGGTAGTGCCCGGTTTTACCTGGCGCAGGACGCACCAGAACGGGCTGCAGTACGCCGCGTTCGGCAATCGAGGCCGAAAGCGACGCCAGCTCGTCTTCGGAAAACCGTTTGCGGGGCTGATCCGGGTTCGGCTCGATCAGATCGAGGGCCAGAGCGCGCGCGCCCGATGTAGCCGGTGCAGACGCGCCTTGCTCGGCGCTGCGCTGGCTTTCTGCGTCTTCGCCTTCACCCAGAAGGGCGGATAGGCCGCGGCCGAGGCCGCGCGGGCGTTCCTGCGCGCTCATGCCGGCACCGCCTGCCGGCTCTGTTCACGTTCCTGACGCACGAGCTCGCGGGCGAGGCGCACATAGGCCTGTGAACCCGGACAGGCGAGATCATAGAGCAGGACGGGCTTGCCGAAGGAGGGCGCTTCTGAAACGCGCACATTGCGCGGAATGACCGTCTGGTAGACCCGGTCGCCGAAATGCTCGCGTACATCGGCGGCCACCTGCGCGGAGAGATTATTGCGGCGGTCATACATGGTCAGAACAACGCCCTGGATCACCAGGCTCTTGTTGAGATTGCCACGGACCAGATCGACCGTTCGCATCAGCTGGCTAAGCCCCTCCAGCGCAAAGAATTCGCACTGCAGCGGCACCAGAACAGAGTCCGACGCCGTCATCGCGTTGACGGTGAGGAGATTGAGCGAAGGCGGGCAGTCGATCAGCACATAATCGCAATGCGTGCCGCGCGCCGACAGGAAGCGGCGGAATTTGTCGATGGCATGGCGCAGACGATAGGAGCGGCGGGGCGCGGACGACAATTCCAGCTCCGCGCCAGACAGATCGACATCGGATGGAATGATGCCGAGACCCGGCACTGCCGTATCAATCAGCGCTTCCTCGATGGGGCGCTCATTCACCAGCACGTCATAGCTGGTCGCCTTGCGTTCAGTGCGCGGCACGCCCAGCCCCGTTGACGCGTTACCCTGCGGATCAAGGTCCAGAAGGATCACCCGCTTGCCGATAGCCGAAAGCGCGGTCGCAAGATTGATGGCCGTTGTGGTCTTTCCGACGCCGCCCTTCTGGTTGGCGATGGCAATGACCTTGGGAGCGCCCGGCCGCAGCGCGGAATCGGCAGAAACATCAACGGACACGGGACAACCTTTCAATGCAGATGATAGCAGCGTCTTCGCTGGTCCGGCTGGGGTGAAGACTATGCTCGAAGGTCCAGCTTTTGCGGGCCTCGGTCAATTCCTCTGCATGACGCGCGCCCTTGGGAATCAGCGCAATTGCGCCCTTTTCCACAAATGGCGCCATCAGGCCCAGCAATTTCGACAGGGGCGCGACGGCCCGCGCCGTCACGACGTCGCAATCCGGCATGGGAGGAAGGGTCTCCACGCGGTCGGCGATCACACGCGCCGGGACACCCGTCCGCTCAAGGACGGCGCGGAGAAAGGCCGCCTTCTTGCCGACCGATTCCACCAGCGTCACCTGACGGCCCGGCACGCGCCTGTCTTCGAGGGCGAAAGCAATGGCAAGACCCGGAAAACCTGCGCCGGCACCGATATCCACCCAGCGTGCGGCGCCTGCAGGCGCCAGGCCCAAAAGCTGCCAGCTATCAAGCGCGTGGCGAAACCAGAAATCGTCCAGTGTCGAACGGCCAACAAGATTTGTATGGTTTGACCATTCGGCCAGCAGAGCGCGCCAGGCTATGAAATGCTCGAGTGTTTCACGTGAAACACCCGTATCAGCCATGAAAGCCGAGGCGTCATACGTCCGTTCGTGATTCATCAACTGGCCCGCTGGCGATCTAGCCGTTTCAGATGGGCGAGAAGGGCTGTCAGCGCGCCCGGGGTCACGCCTTCTACGCGGCCTGCCTGCCCCAACGTCGCCGGCCGGGCACGTTCCAGCTTCTCGCGCACCTCGTTGGAGAGGCCGCCGACCGATGCGAAATCGAACCCTGCCGGAATGCGGACCCCTTCATCCCGGCGGAAGGCGAGCACATCCGCCTCCTGCCGGTCGAGATAGCCGTGATAGACCGCCTCGTTCTGCATCTGGGCTGCGATTGCGGGCTCAAGCGCTGCAATGTCCGGCCAGATTCTCGCAATCGCGTCCCAACCCGCCTGGGGATGAGCGGCCAGCTCCATTGCCGAACGGCGCTTTCCGTCCTGATTGAGCGCCAGACCCGCCTTAACAGCCTCATTGGGAGTGAGCGACAGGCGCTCCAGAAGTTCGCGGGCCCCGGCGAGCTTCTTCGAGCGTTCGTGATAGGATGTTTCACGTGATACACTCGCGGCTCCGAGCGCAATTGCCAGCGGCGTAAGCCGCTGATCGGCGTTGTCGGCGCGCAGCGAAAGCCGGTACTCGGCGCGTGACGTGAACATCCGATACGGCTCGGTGACGCCTCGCGTCACCAGATCGTCGATCATGACGCCGATATAGGCCTGCGACCGGTCGAGGACGAAGGGCTGAGACCCCGCGCAAGCGAGGGCGGCATTGAAGCCCGAAACCAGGCCCTGCGCGGCCGCTTCCTCGTAGCCAGTCGTACCGTTGATCTGGCCTGCCAGCCACAGACCCGGAAGCCGCTTGACGCCCAACGTTGCATCCAGCTCGCGCGGATCGACATAGTCGTACTCGATGGCGTAGCCGTACCGGCGCACCTTGACCGCCTCAAGCCCCGGTATCGTCTTCAGAAAGGCGTCCTGGATCGCATCGGGCAGAGAGGTGGAAATGCCATTGGGATAGACGGTGTCATCGTCCAGGCCTTCCGGCTCCAGAAAAATCTGGTGGCTCGTCCGGTCGGCAAAGCGAACAACCTTGTCCTCGATAGAGGGGCAATAGCGCGGGCCGCGACCGGCGATCCGGCCACCATAAACCGCCGAATGACCGAGATTGTCCTCGATGATCTTGTGAGTCTGAACGGTCGTGCGCGTGATACCACAGGCAATCTGAGGCACGGTGATTGTGTCCGTCAGGAAAGAGAAAGGCACCGGCTCGGTGTCAGCCGGCTGCATGTCCAGTCCGGACCAGTCAATCGTGGAGCCATCAAGGCGCGCCGGCGTGCCTGTCTTCAGCCTGCCCATGGCGAGGCCCAGGCCATAAAGACGGTCGGAAAGGCCAATGGCCGGTTCATCACCAATCCGGCCAGCCGGAATGCGCTCATCACCGCGATGAATGACACCTTTGAGAAAGGTCCCGGTCGTCAGCACAACGGCTCCGGCGCGATATTCACGGCCCTCGCCATCCACAACACCGGTGCAGCGTCCTGCCTCGACTATCAGATCCTCGGCGGCAGCTTCGCATATCGACAGATTGGGCTGCGCGGCGAGGGCGGTCTGCATGGCCTCGCGATAGAGGCGGCGATCGGACTGGGTGCGCGGACCTCGTACAGCAGGCCCCTTCGACGCATTCAGCATACGGAACTGGATACCGGACGCATCGGCCACTCGCCCCATCAGACCATCGAGCGCATCAACCTCGCGAACCAGATGGCCCTTGCCGAGGCCGCCAATGGCCGGGTTGCAGCTCATCTCGCCGATCGTCGCGGCCTTGTGAGAAAGGAGCAGCGTAGCGGCACCCAGGCGCGCAGCCGCGCTTGCGGCCTCGCAGCCCGCATGGCCGCCACCGATCACGATCACATCCCAAGGTTTTTGCGACGCCTCGCGGGCGCTCAAGACATGCATGTCCATGGTTCTACCTGCCAGCCCGGCCCAGCCCGCCGGGGAGCGCGTCTCTACAGGAAGGCGAAGCCCAAGTCGAGGCGGGCGTCCTACTTGCCGATACAGAACTGGCTGAAAACCCGGTCGAGCACGTCTTCCACATCGACGGCGCCGGTCAACTCTCCAAGCGCGCGAATGGCGCGATTGGCTTCGGCCCCTGCGAGCTCCGGGCGTGTGTCGAGCCAGAGACGAGCCTCCTCCAGCGAGGCAAGGGCCCGCTCGACAAGCTGGCGATGGCGCGCGCGGGACAAAGGCGCAGCCTCTGCGCCGCCGAGGCGCCGGATGAGCTGATCATCAAGCCAGGCAGCGAAGGCATTCAGCCCGTCCGCACCCGTGACCGAGACATGGAATCCCGCGATACCGTCCGGCGCCTGCGGCCTGTCGGTGGTGAGGTCGGACTTGTTGAACAGGATTGCATCGCCCGGCCGCAGGAGGCTCGCCGCATCGTCCGGGGTTTCACGTGAAACATCGACGATAAGGCAGCGCATATCGGCTTCGCCCGCGCGCATCAGGGCGCGGCGCACCCCTTCGGCTTCGATAACGTCAGAGGCTTCGCGAAGGCCTGCTGTATCTGCCATGTAAACCACGAAGCCAGCACGGATCAGGCGGACCTCGACGATGTCGCGCGTGGTGCCGGGAATATCACTGACGATTGCCGCTTCGCGCCCTGCCATATAGTTGATAAAACTGGACTTTCCGGCATTCGGAGCACCGATTACCGCTATCGTGAAACCCTCGCGCACACGCTCGCCGCGATGATTGTCCTGCAGATGGGCACGCAAGCTCGCCGCCAAGGCATCGAGCGCCGGGCCTGCCCGTTCCGACAGCCTGTCCGGCACATCATCCTCGTCTGGGAAGTCGATCTCGCCTTCTATCGAGGCCAGGGTGTCGATAAGCGCTTCGCGCCAGCTGGCGTAGAGAGCGCCCAGCGCGCCGCCCATCTGCGCCAGAGCCTGACGGCGCTGCGCCTCTGTCTCTGCATCGATGAGGTCGGCAAGGCCCTCTGCCTCAGTCAGGTCCATCTGTCCGTGCGCGAAGGCGCGCCGGGAGAATTCGCCGGGATCAGCCGGCCTTGCGCCGAGAGATTCCAGCGCAGAGGCCAGAGCCGCAATCACAGCTGGCCCGCCATGCACCTGAAACTCGGCGACATCCTCGCCAGTGAAGCTTGCAGGGCCGGGAAACCAGAGCACGAGGCCCTTGTCGATAAGCCCGCCTTCGGCGTCTTTCAGCGCCCGCAAGGCAGCTGCCCGGGGTGGGGGCAGGTTGCCCGCGAGAGCACGAACCAAGTCACCGCTACGCGGTCCGGAGGCCCGGACAACAGCGACGCCCGCGCGTCCTGCACCGCTCGCCAGCGCAAAGATCGTATCGCTCATACCGGGCTCAATCTTTCCCAGTGGCGCAAGCGGACTAGCGCTTGGTGCCGCCCGCGGCCTCGCCCATCAGGGAGAGAAACTGCTTTTGCCACTCACCGCCCATCGTCATCCAGTTGCGCATCAGGGCCTCAGGCTCCAGCGCGTCAATATTGGCCGACATGCGCTTGCCCATTTCCTCAACGAGCTGCTCGTTGAGGGGTGTGACGTCCGGCAGGCCGAAGAAGGCGCGGGCTTCTGCCGGGGAGCACTCGATATTGATGTTGACCTTCATGCCTGCCTCGTCTTGGCTTGGTTTTGAGCGAAACCTGCTCGCACCGACCATAGGCCGCGCCGCGCCAAATGCCAAAGGAGACAGCATGAAAGCCGAAACGCTGAATATCGAAACACCGGACGGCAGCTTCCAGGCCTATGCGCGCGGATCCGGTCCGGCGATCATCGTCATTCAGGAGATTTTCGGTATCAACCAGGTCATGCGCGATATTTGCGATGATCTGGCTGCCAGCGGCTATCGCGCAATCTGCCCCGATCTCTTCTGGCGCATCGAGCCCGGCATCGAATTGACGGACAAGACCGATGCAGAGTGGAAGCAGGCCTTTGAACTGTTTGGCAAATTTGACCCCGATAAAGGGGTGCAGGACATTGCAGCCGCAATCGCATTTGCGCGCAAAGAGGGTGCGGCAAAGGTTGGCGCGGTCGGCTACTGCCTGGGCGGGCTGCTAGCTTACCTCACCGCCTGCCGGACGAGCTGTGATGCCAGCGTCGGGTATTACGGTGTCGGCATACAGGACAGGCTGAACGAGGCAGGCAAGATCACGAAGCCTCTCCTGCTTCACATTGCCGGCAAGGACCAGTTCGTGCCGCCCGAGGCCCAAGCCTCCATCATCGATGCGCTCAAACCCAATTCGCGGGTTGAACTGCACCATTATGCCGACCGTGACCACGCTTTTGCCCGCGTCGGCGGCGCGCACTATCACCGCGCCGATGCAGACATGGCGAACAACCGCACGATGGCGTTCTTCGAACGAAACCTGCGGTAGGTTGTCCGGCTACTCGGCGCTCGCCTTCTGCCAGCTTTCCATGGCGATGAGGCGTTCCCAGTACGCCTGTATCGCGGGCGGGGCGTCTTTCAGCTGGCGGATGATCTTCAACAGATAGAGCAGGTAGCCCACCGAAATGTCAGCGGCTGTGAACCGGCCGGCGGCGAGCCATTCCCGGCCCTCAAGGCCGCGTGTGGCGATAAGGTCGAGGTGCTTTTCGACCTCCTTCTTCGCCCACCGGGCTATGCCTTCATTGCGCTGCGCTTCCGGAAGCAGGGTGGTGTGGGCCAGCAAAAGGCTCACCGGCATGCCGAATGAACCTTCGGCATAGTGGAGCCATTCGAGATAGCGCGGATAGTCCGCTTCTGACGGGTTCACGCGAAGGGGCGTCGGGCCGTAGCGGTTGACGATGTATTCCAGGATCGCGACCGATTCCAGGATGACGGTGTCCCCGTCCTTCAGGGCCGGAATTTTCTGCAAGGGGTGGATCTTGCGGTACTCATCCCCGCCCACATTGCCCCGGTCGAAGGCCACGCGCTCCAGCCTGTAATCAAGGCCCATCTCCTCCATGGCCCAACGGGCACGGATGGACCGGGTCATCGGGGCATGGAACAGGATCAGGCTGGCGTCGTGGCTCATCGCTTCAAGCTCCAAATCAGCAAGATGGCCCTGATCTCACGGAGAATCAGCCAGATCAGCACCAACGTAATTCCGCTCATGAGAAACACCTTTCTGAACGACCCGTCCAGAGTAAGGCGATTTAAATGGGGGTGGCTAAAGCCTACGTATTCATCGAGTCGAAGAAATCGTCGTTGGTCTTGGTTTCTTTCAACTTCCCGAGCAGGAAGTCGATCGCATCCTGCGGACCCATGGGGTTGAGGATGCGGCGCAGGACATAGGTCTTGGCCAGATTCTTCCGGTCGACGAGCAGTTCTTCTTTCCGGGTACCGGACTTGAGAATGTCGATCGCCGGGAAGACCCGTTTGTCGGCAACTTTCCGGTCAAGCACGATCTCGGAGTTACCCGTGCCCTTGAACTCCTCGAAGATGACCTCGTCCATGCGGCTGCCCGTATCGATGAGCGCGGTGGCGATGATGGTCAGCGAGCCGCCTTCCTCGATATTGCGGGCGGCACCGAAGAAGCGCTTGGGGCGTTGCAGGGCGTTGGCATCCACACCGCCGGTGAGCACCTTGCCGGAGCTCGGCACGACCGTGTTGTAGGCGCGGCCGAGGCGCGTGATGGAATCGAGCAGGATGACCACGTCGCGCCCATGCTCGACCAGGCGTTTGGCCTTCTCGATCACCATCTCGGCGACCTGGACGTGGCGCGTTGCCGGTTCATCGAAGGTCGAGGCAATGACCTCGCCCTTCACGGTGCGCTGCATGTCCGTCACCTCCTCCGGGCGCTCGTCGATGAGCAGCACCATGAGGTAGCATTCGGGATGATTGGTCTCGATGGCGTGGGCGATGTTTTGCAGGACCATCGTCTTGCCGGTGCGCGGCGGTGCCACGATCAGGGCGCGCTGGCCCTTGCCGAGCGGGGCAACGATGTCGATCACGCGGCCCGTCCGGTCCTTGCGGGTCGGATCGGGGTTTTCCATGATGAACCGGCTATCGGGGTAAAGCGGCGTCAGGTTGTCGAAGTGAACCTTGTGCTTTGCCTGTTCGGCCGGCTGGAAGTTGATCGCATTGACCTTCAGGAGCGCGAAATAACGCTCGCCATCACGCGGCGCGCGGATCTCGCCATCGACCGTATCGCCATTGCGCAGGCCGAATTTGCGGATCTGGTTGGGCGAGACATAAATGTCGTCCGGACCGGCCAGATAGTTGGCTTCTGGCGAACGCAGGAAGCCGAACCCGTCCTGAAGGACTTCCAGAGTACCGCCGCCATGGATCTCCGCGCCTTCCTCGGCAAGCGCCTTGAGGATGGCGAACATCATGCCCTGCTTGCGCAAGGATGCCGCGTTCTCGATATCGAGGCTCTCGGCCAGTTGCAGAAGGTCTGCCGGAGATTTCTCCTTCAGTTCCTGCAACGACATGCGGCGGCCTTCTGAGCGGCGCGAAATGTCCTGCTCAAGCTCGGTTTCGGTCTCGTCATTATGATCGGTCATGGGTGTTCTTCTGGAAGGCAGGAGGGAAGGGCGGCGGGATGCGGCGCAATCGGCCGCAGGTTTGGGCAAGAGCCGGCACACAACAGGACAAAGCCCGCGTGGCAGCTCTGGTTCCGGATCCGTCAGCACCGCTATTGGCGCGGGCGCGGAGAAACTGATTCAATGGATGTACAGACCGGCCGGCTCATACGCCTGCGACTGCACGATAAGGGGGGAAACGCCCGGAAACGGGCTGGTATGGCAAAGGCGTGACACAAGCCCGCGCGGACGTCAAGCCAGAGGCTTCACGACCGCCAGAAGCACGATGATGATGGCACCGATGGCCGGGACCTCGTTCATGATCCGCCAGAAACGCTCGGTGCGCGGGCGCTCTCCCCGGGCAAACTTCTTTGCACTGGCCGCGTAGAAGCCTTGAATGCCCGACAAGGCAATCACAAGAGCCAGCTTGCCGTGGAACCAGCCCTGGCTGAACAGGGCCGGATTGGCGGCCAGCATGAGAATGGCAAAGAGCCAGACCGCCACGAGCGACGGGCCCAGAATGATGCGGTTCAGGTTCTTTTCCTGGGTGAGAAGCGCGGTTTCCAGCTCTCCGCCCGGCGTTGCCGTGTGGTGATACACGAACAAGCGCGGCAGATAGAGCATGCCGGCCATCCAGAAGATCACCGAGACGATGTGAAGCGCCTTGATGACATCATACCAGGGGAGAAGGAAATCCATCACGCTGCCTTTTCGCTTGGCTCTGCCGGAACTAGACCCGCCTCCCGGCACGGACAGCGTCCGAACTGGCCAGGGCAGATCGGCACGCCGGCTGGCGGCTTCAGGCCGTTATCGCCCTCCAGCGCTGATACCACAAGGGACTTCAGGGCCTCGACAAAGCCCGGTGTGACACCGAGTGCGGGAACCCGGGTGTAGCCTGCCGCGCCGTGCTCGTGGGCAAGTTCTGCATATTCTTCATCGAGCTCGACCAGTGTCTCGATGTGCTCGGACACAAAGGCGATTGGCGAGAGGATGATGTGGCGCCCCTCCCGCGCAGCCTCTTCGACCATGTCCTCGGTCGACGGGCCGATCCATTTGAGCGGCCCCACCTTCGACTGGAAGCAGGTGATGTGATCAATGAGTTCAGGCAGGCGCGCCGTGACCGCGCGAACCGTTTCCTCCACCTGCCACTGATAGGGGTCGCCCCGCTGGATGGTGATTTCGGGAAGCCCATGCGCCGAGTGGAGCACGCGCGCATTCTCCGGCCGGCCAGCATCTTCCCACGCCTTACGGATCAAGGCGGCATGGGCATCGATGAAGCTCTCCTCGGTGGGAAAGCAGCAGATCGTGCGGGCTTCGCCGCCGCCGGCATCGCGCCAGGCTTTCAGCGAGCTGCCTGTCGTGGTCGTGGAGAATTGCGGATAAAGCGGCAGCAACACCGTTTCATCTGCGCCCCAGGCCTTCACCGCCTCTACCGCCTCATGGGTGAAAGGGTGCCAGTAGCGCATCGCCAGAAAACAGCGGACCTCATCACCAGGCAGTGCGCCTTCCAGGGCGGCTGTCAAAGCCTCGGCCTGTTTGAGCGTTTCCGGCACGATGGGCGAACCGCCGCCCATCTTGGCGTATTCCTTCGCCACCTTCGGTCCGCGCGTACTCGATACCAGCCAGGCCAGCAACGGACGGATCGGCCAGGGCGCATAGATGATCGCCGGATCATTGAAGAGATTGCGCAGGAAGGGCTTCACGCTGGCCTGACCATCCGGCCCGCCCAGATTGAACAGCACAACCGCGATTTTGCGTCCCATGACCGGCTCCTGGCGTGAAAACGCGCTGTCTTCAGCCCCGGATATGGGCCAGCAGCGCACCGACATTTTCTGGCGGCACATCGGGATTGATCCCGTGTCCGAGATTGAAGACATAGGGCCGGCCTGCCCATGCGTCGAGCAGACGCCTGACTTCGCTCTCGAGCGCCTTGCCACCGGCTTTGAGAACCGCCGGATCAAGCTGTCCCTGCACGGGCATGGAGGCAGGCAGATTGGCTACGGCCCAGCCCGTATCGAGGCCATGATCCGTAGCAATGGCGGTGATGCCCGTCTCTTGCGCGTAGTGCACGTAATGCGGGCCAGCGCCTTTGGGAAAACCGATAATGGGCGCCGTGATACCAGCTGCACGCACGCGCTCCACGATGCGGCGCGTAGGCGCAATCACGACCCTGTCAAACAGGGGTGCCGGCAAGCCTTCAGCCCAGCTTTCGAAAATTTTCAGGACGTCCGCGCCTGCATGAGCCTGCGCGATCAGGTAATCGGCGGTCGCGTCCGCCAGATTGGCCAAAAGCCGGTCCATTGTCGCTGGATCAGACCAGGCCGCCGAGCGCGCCTTCCACCGGTCCTTCGATCCAGCACCCTCGATCATGTAGGTGGCAACCGTCCATGGCGCACCGGCAAACCCGATCAGGGTACAGGCATCGGGCAGGCCTGCGCGCACACGCTTGAGCGTCTCGCAGACAGGCGAGAGACGGTCCGCTGCGCCTTCAGGCGAAAGTTTCGCCAGGTCCTGCAATGACAGGGAGGCAAGGCGCGGGCCTTCTCCCTTTTCAAACCAAACTTTCTGTCCCATCGCATGCGGGATGAGGAGGATGTCCGCAAAGACGATGGACGCATCAAACCCGTAGCGGCGAATAGGCTGCAGCGTCACCTCGGCTGCTGCCTCCGGGTTGAGGCAAAAGGCGATGAAGTCCGGCTGGGTCGCCCTGACAGCCCGGTATTCCGGCAGGTATCGCCCGGCCTGGCGCATAAGCCAGACAGGCGGCGGAGACAGGGTTTCACCGGCCAGCACCTGCAGGAGCGGGCGTTTTGCCATCTTCATCGTCCTTCTCAAAACCTCTGGCGTTTCTGCCAGCTCTATCCTGTCTGCATGCGCTTTTCCCCCTCCCTCTTTCAAATCTCAAAAAAGGAATTTTTGAAGGAAGACGAGTCGTAGGGCTGTCGGCAGTGTGGAAAGCGGTTTCTCCCTAGCCTGTTAGCCGCCACTTTCACAGCCTGAGGGCCAATGGGCCGCACCTGGCCATGCTGGAGGGTGTGAATAGCGTCATTAACCGAAAATTCATACATGCTAACAATTCGTTAATCGCGCATCGATGATGTGGACCGGGTGGATACGGTCCGGAGCGCGCGCAAACCTTTCAACAGGCCGCCATCAGCCTCGAACACATCCACCGCCTGGTCGGGGATGAATGTGGGCAGGATGTGGGTGACGGGGGCATGCTGCGGGGCGTCCTTGCGGCCCTGCCGGTCAGCGGGGAAAGCCCGGACAGATTGCCGACAGCTTATTCACAGGCCCCGCGGAACCGGCTAACGCTTGGGTGAGCGCTAGCCAGCCGATCAGGGAATGTCATGGCCAATCCAGTCCGTAGCGTGGACATAAAGACCTATTTCCACGTCCACATGATCTCCGACTCGACCGGCGAGACGCTGATGGGTGTGATGCGCGCGTCTGCGGCACAGTTCGAGCGCGGCCAACCCATCGAGCATCTCTTTGCGCTTGTCCGCTCGCCGCGGCAGATGGAACGGGCTCTGGAGCATGTGGCCGCTTTTCCCGGCGTTGTCATGTACACGGTCGTCAATCCGGATCTGCGTGAGGTGCTGGAAAACCGCTGTGCCGATCTTGGCATGCCGGCGATTGCCGTCCTTGACCCTATCGAAACCACACTGTCGGCTTATCTGGGTGCTCCGATGACGGGCCGGGCCGGGGCGCAGCGGACGCTGGATGCCGATTACTACCGGCGTATCGAGGCGATGAATTACTGCATGGCCCATGATGATGGCCAGGGCGATGACCTTGCCAGCGCCGACGTGATCCTTCTGGGGATCAGCCGTACCTCCAAGACACCCACCTCGATTTATCTGGGTAATCGCGGGGTGCGCACAGCGAACATACCGCTGGTGCCGGGAACGCCGCTTCCCGACGATCTCTTCACGCACAGAAAACCTGTGATCGTTGGCCTGTACGCGACGCCGGAGCGGATCATCCAGATCCGGCGTAACCGCCTGCTGAACCTCAACGAGGATCGCTCGACCGAATATGTCGACGAGGATGCGGTGAAGGACGAGCTGATTTTCGCCAAGCGTCTCTTTGCCCGCCACAACGTGCCCTCGATTGATGTGACGCGCCGGTCCATCGAGGAAACGGCGGCCAAGATCATCAATTTCCTCACCGAACACAGGGCAAAACGATGACGCGGCTGGTTCTCGCATCCGGGTCTGCGTCGCGCCGGGCCATTCTGGAAAAGGCGCGCGTGGCGTTCGAGATTGATCCTGCCGACATCGATGAAGGCGCGGTGAAGGACCGGTTTGGCGGCACACCGGGCGAGCTTGCGCTCGAACTTGCCCGGCAGAAAGCCCTCGCCGTATCGCCGCGCCATCCAGGCGCGGTCGTGCTCGGCGCCGATCAGGTTCTCGAGTTTGAAGGCCGGGCCTTCGATAAATCCGGAAACGAAGCCGAGGCGCGCGAGAAGCTCGTCATGCTGCGTGGCCGCTCGCATGCGCTGGTGGGCGGGCTAGTGCTCGCCCGTGACGGCAAGATCATCTGGCAGCATCAGAGCCGGTGCGAGATGCATGTGCGCGATTTCTCCGATGCTTTTCTCGATGAATACATGCGCGAGGCCGGCTCCATCCTGACCGCAGGCGTTGGCGGCTATGCCTATGAGGGTCTCGGAGCCCAGCTCTTCGACACGGTAGAGGGTGATTTCTTCGCTGTTCTCGGCCTGCCGCTCCTTCCCCTGCTTGGCGCGCTTCGCAAGCACGGCGTGCTGGCGTCATGAGCGAACCTGTCATCATGGCAGGCGTGGCGGGCTGGCCGGTTGGCCATTCGCTTTCGCCCCTGATGATGCAGGCCTGGCTGAAAGATGGCGCTATTTCAGGTGCGTATGACCGCCTGCCGATCGAGCCAGACCACTTCTGCGAGAAGGTCAGGGCTCTGGCCGGGCAGGGCTTTGCCGGCATCAATGTGACGCTTCCCCACAAGGAGGCCGCGCTGGCACTTGCCGATACGGCAAGCGAAGCGGCGCGGGCTGTGGGCGCTGCCAATGTGCTGGTCTTTCGCGAAGGCAGCATCCACGCGGACAATACCGACATTACGGGCATCAGGATCGCTCTGAAGACAGGCGGCTGGTGCCCGGATAGTAACGCTCCTGCCGTGCTTATCGGCGCAGGCGGCGCGGCAAGGGCGGCGCTGCATGTGCTGAAAAAGTCGCGATGCCCGGTGCGGATCGTCAACCGCTCTGCGGAACGCGCTAAAGCGCTCGCGAAAAGTTTCGGCATCGAGGCGGCCATACATGGGCTTGATAACGCCAAAGCGGCTCTTGCCGGGGCGGGGCTTGTGATCAACGCAACAAGCCTCGGCATGAAAGGCCAGCCAGACCTCGATCTGCCGCTGGAGGGCGTACGCGCAGACGCACTTGTCTTCGACATGGTCTATGTGCCGCGCGAGACCGGGCTTCTGGCTGCGGCGAAGGCGCGCGGGCTAAAAACGGCAGACGGACTTTCCATGCTGATCGGCCAGGCCCGGCCGGCCTTCGAGCATTTCTACGGCGCAGAACCGCCGCGCGGCACGCCGGTTCGCACTCTTCTCGAAGCTGCACTGGATGGGCGATGATCCATATCGGGCTTACCGGCTCCATCGGCATGGGCAAGAGCACAACGGCCGGCCTCTTTGCGAAAGAGGGCGTGCCGGTCTTTGACGCCGATGCGGCCGTTGCAGCGATGTATGCGCGCGGCGGTGAAGGCGTCGAGGCAGTAGAGGCGGCCTTCCCCCACGTGATTCGTGCAGGGGCGGTGGACCGTGTGGCCCTGAGCGCGCATTTGAAGGACAACCCGACCGACTTTGCCCGGCTGGAGGCCATTGTTCATCCGCTGGTGGCTGCCCGCCGCGCTGCCTTCCTTGATGAGGCAGAGAAGAAAGGCGCCTGGTGCGTGCTCTTTGACATTCCCCTCCTGTTTGAAACCGGGATGGACGGGCGCGTGGACGTCATCGTGGTCGTCTCCGCGCCGCACCCCGTCCAGCGTGAGCGCGTGCTGGCGCGAGAGGGAATGCATCCGGAAAAGTTCGAGATGATCCTAGCCCGCCAGACCCCGGATGCAGAGAAACGCCAACGTGCCCATTATGTCATCGACACCTCCGCCGGCATCGAGGCAGCGCACGATCAGGTGCGGGCGGTTCTAGAAAGCCTGCGCAAACAGATTCACACTCCCTCCCCATGAGAGAGATCATTTTCGATACCGAAACGACCGGGCTCTACCCGCTTGAGGGTGACCGCATTACCGAGCTTGGCTGCGTCGAGGTGATCAACATGATCCCGACCGGACGCGAATTTCACGCGCTTATCAATCCTGACCGGGATATTCCGGCCGAAGTGACCGCCATCACTGGCCATACGCGCGAAATGCTGCGTGACAAGCCGCGTTTTGAAGAGGTCGCCGAGGATTTCATCGCCTTTATCGGCGATGCAGTCATGGTGGCGCACAACGCGCCCTTTGACCGGGGCTTCATCAATATGGAGCTGACGCGCGCCGGGCTCGACCCCTATCCCGACAGCCGGTTCAAGGACACTGCCGCGATGGCACGCGAACGGTTTCCCGGCTCGCCTGCCAATCTCGATGCCTTGTGCAAACGCTTTGAAATTTCACTGGAAAGCCGGACCAAGCACGGGGCACTGATCGACGCCTATCTGCTCGCAGAAGTGTATCTGGAGCTGAATGGCGGCCGGACGCGCGTGCTTGATTTTGCCGGTGTGGAAGGCACGGACAGGACCGTGCGCTATGCGCCGCGCCCTGCACGCCCGGTCCCGCTCGCGCCCTTGAGCACGAGCGAGGAACGCGAACGTCATGCCGCCTTTGTCGCCGAAATGGGCGAGGCGCGCGTCTGGAAGGCGCTGGGCGTCTAGGCCCTGATCAGGCCGTGCCGGCGGGCGGATTGCCTGCCCCGCCTTGCGCCCGCTGGGCAAGCTGCTGGCGATAGAGGCCCGCAAAATCGACCGGCTCGAGCATGAGCGGCGGGAAGCCGCCTTCCTGGGTCGCCGTCGCCACTATCTGGCGGGCAAACGGGAAGGTCAGGCGCGGGGCCTCGACCAGCAGGAACGCCTCGCGCGCCTGCTCGTCCATGCCGCGCATCTGGAACAGGCCGGCATAGCTCAGCTCGCAGACGAAAAGCGTGGTGTTGTCGCGCTGTGCCTTGGCCGAGAGGAGCAGTTCCACCTCGAAGGTTTCGCCGTCAAGCGCGCGGACGCGCACATCAATGCCCAGATCGATATTGGGCTGCGCGGCATTACCACGCAGCGTGTCGGGCGCGCCGGGGTTTTCAAAGGACAGGTCCTTCACGTACTGGCCGAGAATCCGCACGCTGGGCGCGTTGTCTGCCGGGGCCGGTTGGGGCGTGTTCGGGGTGTCAGCCATAAGTGCTTCATGCTCCTGTAGTCGGGTCTGGTCCGGGACGGTAAATCAGCCAGCGTGCGCCTGAACAGGCCACAGCATGTGTCCAGACCGTCGCAAGGTTTGCGCGGGTAGCATGCCGGGCGGCACGGAGCAAGCTATGGCCGGTCCTGCAACGTGCGGGCTGACCTTTGGGCTGTGACAGCCTATATGAAGGACAGGGACGGCCCGCTTGTGTGCCCAGATGAGGGCGTTCGGGAGGTAGAAGCACGTGGAATTGCTGCAGATACTCTTCTTTGCCGGCCTCGCCGTGTTTATCGGCGTGCGCCTGTACATGGTGCTCGGGCGCCCGGTTGGCCGCTCGGCCGAAGACCATGCCCGCGAGGAAGCCGAACGCGCTGACGCCATTGAAAGCCGCCCTGCCCAGCGTGACGGGCTTGGCGATAGCGAGGCTATGCCCGCAGGCCAGCCTGCGTTCAGTTCGGCTGACATCGCCGAAGAGGCCTATGACGGGCTGAAAGCCATCGCCAGTGCAGATGGCTATTTCGATGCCGATGCCTTCCTGCAGGGGGCACGCGCTGCCTATGGCCTGATTGCGGGCGGATTTGCCAAGGGTGATGTCGAAGCGCTTCAGCCGCTTCTGGCGCCGCGCGTCATGGCGGCCTATCGCGAAGCCATCGAGGCCCGCACCGCCAAGGGCGAGACGCTTGTGACGGAAATCGACCGCATTCGCGAAGCGCGCTTGCAGGAAGCTTCCCTTAACGGGACCAAGGCCAAGATCAAGGTGCGATTCGTTGCCGATATCGCGCACGAAACCCGCGCCGAAGACGGCAGCGTGGTCTCGGGCGATATCGCAGCCTTGCACCCGGTAGCGGAGATCTGGAGCTTTGAGCGTGATGTCACGAGCGGCAATCCGAACTGGCAGCTTTCTGCGGTCCGCCCGGCCTAGCTTTCTGCTTCTGGCGTGCGCGGCGCTGGTTTCGGCCTGTTCCAGCGTACCTGACAATCCGCGCCGCACTCCGCCTGCGCCCTCGGTGACCTCCTCGCTCGATTTGCGCCCGCTTTCCGGGTTCCACCAGCTTTCCGGCTGGCAGCAGCACGATGCGCGCGCCGCCTTTCGCGCGTTTGTGGCCAGTTGCGAGGCGATCCTGCGCCGCGATGCCGGGCGCGCGCTCAATGAACGCGCACCTCATGCCGGGCAGGCCGGTGACTGGCACGGCCCCTGCGCCCAGGCCTTGCGTCTGGATTCACGCGCGATAGACGCAGCTGCCGCCCGCGCCTTCTTCGAGGCGCACTTCACGCCGGTGGCGGTGGGCGGTGAAGGGCGGCTGACCGGATATTACGAGCCATTGGTGCAGGCGAGCCAGTATCCCGATACCGAGTTTTCCATGCCCATCCGGGCGCGTCCGGGCCTTGCTCCGCGCGGCGATATCTCCCAGTTGATCGCCGGTCTTGATGCGTCGCGGCACGGCGGGGTGGATGAGGTCCGGCCCCGCGCCGAGATCGAGGCAATGAATATCGGTGTTCCGCTCGCCTGGGGGCGGCCCATCGATGTCTTCTTCATGCAGATACAAGGCTCTGGCCGGCTGGTATTCGAGGACGGAAGCCAGCGCCGCGCTGCCTTTGCTGCCCATAACGGCCAGCCTTACGTGTCGATCGGGCGCCTGTTGCTGGATCGTGGTGAGCTGGCGCCTGGACAGGCCTCCAAGCAGCACATCGAGGACTGGCTCGTCCGCAACGGACCGTCTGCCTGGACGCCGCTCTTCAACGAAAATCCGCGCTATGTGTTCTTCGACATGCAGCCCATTCTCGATCCCGATACCGGCCCGATGGGTTCACAAGGCGTGCCCCTGACGCCGATGGCCAGCCTCGCGGTGGATCCGGCCTTTCACGCCTGGGGGGTGCCGGTCTTCATCGAGGGCGATGTGTCAGGGCAGGGCCGGTGGGCGGGTCTGGTGATCGCACAGGATGCGGGCGGCGCCATTACCGGCCCGGTGCGCGGGGACCTCTTTTTCGGCTGGGGCGATGCGGCCGGAGAGGCAGCAGGACGCCAGAACAGCATGGCGCGTTGGCACATATTGCTGCCGAGCCCGCTGGCTGCCCGCCTTCGCTATCAGTCCTGATGCGCCATGACGGGAAAGCCGCGCAATCTGACTCCAGAGGAACGGGCGCTCTGGCGCAAGGTGGCACGGACGGCGCGGCCTCTGCCTGCCGCCAAGATGGGCGCCACCCGTCCGATTGATGATGAAACTTTCGCCGAGCTTTTCCGGCGCGCTACGGGCAGCGCGGCAGCAGCGCTTAATTCCGGGTCTGTCGCAGCCAGAGAGCCGGTAGAGCGCGGCGCAGAAAAAAAAGTACGGCGTGGCCGGGTCGAGATCGATGCCCGCCTGGATCTCCACGGCGAGACGTCGGCGCGTGCCCGCCAGATGCTTCTGGCCTTCCTGTCGCGCGCCGCGATGAAAGGCCATCAGACCGTTCTAGTCATTACCGGCAAGGGCGCTGCAGCGCGTGCCGAGGATACCCGGCGCTTCGAGCCCTGGCAGCCGGATGCTCCATCCCTGCCCGGCGTCCTGCGCCGTTCCCTGCCGCTCTGGCTCGCCGAGCCCGAGTTTGCCGTGCTGGTCAGCGGCTATGCACCCGCCCATGCCCGCCATGGCGGATCGGGCGCGTGGTATGTCATGCTGCGACGATGACCTTGGCGGATCTCACCGGGAGGGCGCGCGCCCTCGCCCGCGAAGCGGGATTTGACGCCGTGCGCATCACGCGCGCCGACGCGCCCTGGGAGGCCGGTAACCGGCTGCGCCGGTTTGTCGAGGCGGGCCATCATGCCGGCATGGGCTGGATGGAAGAGACGCTGGACCGCCGCCTTCACCCTACCGCCATGTGGGAAGATGCCCGATCGGCCGTTGTGGTGGGGCTCAATTACGGGCCGGACCATGATCCGCTGGAGAGCCTGAAGCATGCAGACCGGGCCGTGATCTCGGTCTATGCGCGCAACAAGGACTATCACGATGTTCTCAAGAAGCGTCTGAAGCAGATGGCGCGCGCCTTTCACGGTGAAACCGGAAAGGCGGTGAAGGTCTTTGTCGATACCGCGCCCCTGATGGAAAAGCCGCTTGCCCACCGCTCCGGACTGGGCTGGCAGGGCAAGCACACCAACCTTGTCAGCCGGGAGTGGGGAAGCTGGCTCTTTCTCGGCGTCATGCTGACCGAAGCCGAGCTGACACCTGACGCACCGGAAACCGACCATTGCGGCAGCTGCCGGGCCTGCCTTGATGTCTGCCCGACAGCCGCCTTCCTTTCAGCCTACCGGCTCGATGCGGGCCGGTGCATTTCCTACCTCACGATCGAGCACAAGGGACCGATACCGGAGGAATTCCGCGCAGCCATGGGCAACCGCATTTATGGCTGTGATGATTGTCTGGCGGTGTGTCCGTGGAACAAGTTTGCCAGCCAGACCAGCGAGAGCGCCTTTCATGCGCGTGCCGAGCTGGAAGCGCCCTTGCTAACGGAACTCGCAAGGCTGGATGACCCGGCGTTCCGCGCGTTTTTCACCGCATCGCCCGTAAAGCGGATCGGGCGCGACCGGTTTGTCCGCAACGTTTTGATAGCGCTTGGAAATTCCGGCGACAGCTTGGCGCTGGCTCCGGTTCTGGACCTGCTGGATGATGCATCGGCACTCGTGCGTGGATCGGCAGTCTGGGCGCTCTGGCGGCTCGACCGGGAGGCGTTTGCGGCCGAGCGGGGAGCGCGGCTTTCCGGTGAACGCGATCCCGATGTCAGGGCCGAATGGCTGCGCTGACCTGCGCCGCGTCCGCAGCCAGGGTTTCGCTGACGGGCCAGGCCGCCTACATGCACCCTGATCCATTATTCCACAGTCTTTCAGGCCCCTGACCATGACCGATCTGTCGCCGCGCGAAATCGTATCTGAACTGGACCGCCACATTATCGGCCAGCACGAGGCGAAAAAGGCCGTTGCCATCGCCCTTCGCAATCGCTGGCGGCGCAAGCGCCTGCCTGAGGCGCTGCGCGGCGAGGTGACGCCCAAGAACATCCTGATGATCGGCCCGACGGGCGTCGGCAAGACCGAGATTTCCCGCCGTCTCGCGCGGCTTGCCGGTGCGCCCTTCCTGAAAGTGGAAGCCACCAAGTTCACCGAGGTTGGGTATGTCGGGCGCGATGTCGATTCCATCGTGCGCGATCTGGTTGAAATCTCGATTGCGCTTGTGCGTGAGCGCCGCCGTGAGGATGTCCGTCCGCGCGCCGAGGAAGCGGCGGAAAAGCGCGTGCTCGACGCGCTGGTGGGTCCGGGCGCCAGCACGACCACGCGCGACAGTTTCCGCCGCAAGCTCCACGCCGGTGAGCTTGATGACAAGGAAATCGAGATCGAGCTGGCCGACGATGCCAACCCCTTGCAGGGCCTTGATCTTCCCGGAATGGGCGGGGTCGGCATGATCAATCTGGGCGACATGCTGGGCAAGGGCATGGGCCGCCGGCGCAAGACGATCCGCACGAGTGTCCGCGACGCCTACGAACCGCTTCTTCAGGAAGAGGCGGACCGCCTCCTCGATGACAGCCAGATTCAGGCCGAGGCGGTGCGCCTTGCCGAAAATGAAGGCATCGTCTTTCTCGATGAGGTCGACAAGATCGCAGCGCGCGCAGAGGCGCGCGGCGCCGATGTGTCCCGCGAAGGCGTCCAGCGCGATCTCCTGCCGCTGATTGAAGGGTCGACCGTTGCCACCAAGTACGGACCGGTGAAAACCGACCATGTGCTCTTCATCGCGTCAGGCGCATTTCATGTGACCAAGCCCAGCGACCTGCTGCCGGAATTGCAAGGCCGCCTGCCGATCCGCGTCGAGCTGAAGGCGCTGACGCGCGAGGACTTCCGGGCAATCCTGACCGAACCGGAAGCGAGCCTCGTAACCCAGTATGTGGCCTTGATGGCAACCGAGGGCTTCGAACTCTCTATCGATGACAGCGCCATCGAGGCGATTGCCGACTATGCAGCAGAGGTGAATGCGAGCGTCGAGAATATCGGTGCGCGCCGCCTGCACACCATTCTGGAGCGTCTCGTCGAGGAGATCAGCTTTACCGCTTCGGACCGTTCGGGCGAGACGCTGGTTATTGACGCCGACTATGTGCATGCCCGTGTCAAGACGCTGGCGGCCAATGCCGATCTGTCAAAGTTCATCCTCTAGCGGCGCTGGCGTTGCAGAAATTTCCAGCGTGCCTTGCGGCGTCATGAGCGCCAGCAGCGTGAGCATGTCCGGCAGAGCCACAGCAACGCAGCCTTCCGTCGGCTTGTAACCGGCGCTGGCGCAGTGAAAGAAGATGGCCGACCCGGCGCCGGGTACGGGCGGGTCGTCATTATGCCCTAGCACTACAACAACGTCATATAGCCCGTCCGCGCGCGCCATGACTTCATGGCTGGCTGGCCAGGGCATGCGCACAGGCCGGTTATAGGCAGGGTCTTCGGGCGCATCGCACCAGCCATCATCGGCTTCGATGACCTGAAGAGGCAGGGCCGTTTGCGGCCGGTCCAGCCGGTCGGCCCGGTACAGGGCGCGGCGGACACGCCATATACCGGCCGGGCTTGCGCCATCGCCTTCGCGTTTTGCCGACGCGGCGACAATGCCCGAGCGGCCAAGCGCGCAGCGATACCGCCGGCCATCGGCGGTAAGGATGTTGTTGGCATGGGCGACCAGCTTCATGGCACCAGACTGGCGCCTTGCCTGCCCTGCTGGCAAGCGCGCACCGGCAGTTGGCGCAAGTGCCCGACGCACCCTATGTTCTTACACCGACGCGCCCTTTCGACGGAGGTTTGTAGCCGCCATGGCCGGTGAGAAAACGGTTCTCATCATCGATGACGATGATGATCTGCGAGAGGCGCTGGCCGAGCAGTTCGCGCTGGAAAACGGCTTTGCTGTCCTGACAGCGGCCAATGCCGCGCAAGGCATGGAGCGTGTCCGCCGCGACAGCCCCGACCTTGTCATCTTCGATGTCGGACTGCCCGACATGGACGGGCGTGATGCCTGCGCGGCGCTGCGCGAGGAAGGCGAGAGCGTTCCGATCATCCTGCTGACCGCCCAGTCGGGCGATGAGGACCATGTGAAGGGCCTGCAATCAGGTGCCAGCGACTTTCTGGCCAAGCCGATTGCGTTTCGCGTCCTGCTGGAGCGGGTCCGCACCCAGCTGCGCCGGTATGAGGCCTCCGAAGATGCGGCGCTCAATATCGGGCCGTACGTCTTCACGCCGGGCATGAAGCAGCTGGCTACGGCAGAAGGGCGCCGCATCCGCCTGACGGAAAAGGAAACCAGTATCCTGAAATATCTCTACCGCGCTGGCGGCAAGCCGGTAGCGCGAGAGGAATTGCTGGACCGGGTGTGGGGCTATCACCGCGAGGCGAACACGCACACGCTGGAAACCCATATCTACCGGCTTCGCCAGAAGATCGAACCCGATCCCGGCAAGGCGCGGCTTCTGGTTACCGATTCGGGCGGCTACCGGCTGCAGTCCTGACGACGGCGCCTGATCCTGTCCGGCCTACATCGGGCGGCCCAGATTCTCCACCAGCATGCGGCGCAGCTTGCGCATGCCGCCCACCCAGCGGTCGCGATCCTGCCCTTTGGCGGCGACATAGCCGGGCGTGTTCTCGTGCGTCATCACCAGGAAGCGCTTTGCCTCCATCGCCGAGAGCAGGGTTTCTGCCACGGTTTCGGCCTCCAGATAGCCGCCCAGGCCCTGGGCCCCGCCTTCAATGCCTTCCACCAGCGGGGTGCGCACCCCTTCCGGGCAGAGGCAGTGGACATTCAGGCCTTCATCACCATGGGTGATGGCCAGACATTCCGCGAAGGACACTGCGGCCGCCTTGGTGGCCGAATAGGGCGCATCGCCGATCTGTGCCAGCAGCCCGGCGGCAGAGGCTGTAATCACGAAATGGCCCTTGCGGGTGGCGATCTTGCGGGCGAGGTGGCGCGCGGCAAAGACGCTGCCCATCACATTCACCTGCCAGCACACATCCCAGGACGCGTTTGGCGCGTCGCCTGCGCCCCAGCCCGGCCCGTCCGTAACGCCGAGGCCCGCGTTGGAGATATAGATGTCGACAGGGCCGAGAGACCGTTCGACCTTGTTGATGAAGCGGACAAGCGCGCTTTCATCACCTACATCGACGCGCTCTCCGAAGCCACCAAGCGCCTTGCCTGTCTCGGACGCGGAGGCGGCGTTGAGGTCTGCAATGGCGACGCGGGCGCCGCGCGCATGGAGGGCCTTTGCGATCGCAAGCCCGATACCGCTCGCGCCTCCGGTCACGATGGCGATCTTGTCTTTGAGGTCCATGTGTGCAGCTCCCCGGGCAATTATCTGATTGGGGGCAGACTAAACCGGCGCCCGGTCTTGGCAATCAGCCACTCTCACAATCACGTGTTTTGCCGTGCTGCATCATTTACGCGGCAGCAATGTCGTGGCTATAGCGTGCCCACTGAACCAATTCACTGGATTTATTAAGTTGAATATCGAAGCCCAACGTCTCGCGGCCCTCCAGTCGTGCGCCATACTCGATACGGCGCCGCACCCTTCGTTCGATTGCATCGTGCGGGCGGCGGCACTGGCGCTTGACGTGCCGATCGCGCTTGTGTCGCTGGTC